>JAOUFL010000105.1 GCA_029858245.1 Candidatus Zixiibacteriota bacterium | reverse complement strand
TAAGAGCAAAAGTTACTACTGACTATACTACAGCTCCGATAGGAACACAGGTTACAGCGGTGCCGGAGAGCAAATACGTTAATGCAGTTTAAAGGTTTATAAGTTTAAAAGTTTAAAGAGGAATCTGTCTTTCCATATACAAACCGGTAGGTCCACCTTGCCCACAAGGTGGGTTTTTTGACCCATGTTGGGGGCAACATGGGTCTACCAATTTGAGTTTCCTCTCCCTTTTAAATTTAAGAAAAGAAAAAAGAGGGAAGCAAATAGAAGACGACCTAACTTCCGCCCTTGGGAGGGATTTTCAACCTGTCCCTCTCCAATTTAAGAAAAGAAAAAGGAAGAAGGAAAATAGAAAATGACCTCACCCTCGCCCTTTCCTGAAAGGAGAGGGGATAAACTGCAGGGACAGAATCCGCCACAGGCGGGTTCTGTCCCTGAATTTTCCTGTATAGCAAGGGGTATTATTCAGTTGACATTTTACGACAAAGCGACCATATTCTTCTCCAATGTGGAGTCACATTGCTCGATATATTAAGATAATATAATTAAAAAAGGAACGGACTTGCTTTTTGCTGCGCTTTTGATAGTTGCCGCACTGGTCTTATACAGCACCGCTATCTGGTCAGAAAAGTTCGTAAAAAAACTTAAGCAATGGATGTTGGTTTTGTTTATTTCCGGCTTTTTGTGTGATTTAACCGGCACCTCAATGATGTATATTAAAGCCAGAAAAATAATTTTGAACATCCACGGTGGTGCCGGTCTTGCTGCTCTGGTTATAATGTTTTTACATCTTGTCTGGGCAATACTGGCACTTAAAAAAGGCGGTAAGGCTCAGGAGCTTTTCAGCCGGTTTTCAGTTTATGCCTGGGGAGTATGGCTGATTGCGTTTTTTACCGGGATTCCAAAAAGGTGAATGCTTAAACGCTCAAAATTTAATGACAAATGGCAGATAGAAGTTGACAGATAGAAAGATGTGGAATATTGGATCTGCTTGACAATGGAACAGACAGGAATGTCTGTTCTACTATTAAAGGGCAAACACATAGGCTTACCCTGAAATGCATTAACTGCCAGAGCTTTAGAATAATCGCTGCGATTGGCTGGCCCGTTATATCTCCGAACCCAGACGGTATCTACTTCCTGGGAGGAAAGGTTAAAAGATGAAAAAAAAGATAATAGAAAAACCGAAATAAGAATTCTCATAAGTTCGAATCAGCTGATTAAGACTTTATTCATATAATACGCTCTATTTTTTGTTTCGACAGGGAATCAAGATATATAAAGAGATCAAAATTAAAAAGGCAAGGTCAAAAATATAGAGTGCATCGCCTGTGATGTTTTATTGAAATGTCAGAACTTAGACGATGCACTCTAATAAAAGGATGCTGGAAAACTCCATCCCTACACTTTCTTTAACAGATGGGAGGCGGTCCTCCTTTGAAAAGATTATTGATCAGATAGACTACATCGGAAACAGAGACTGTATCATCGCAGTTAGTGTCTCCTGCCAGGTAGGGGAAAGGCGCAGGTCCTCCCCTGAACAGGTTATTGATGGTATAGACTACGTCGCTTACCGTTACTTCATTGTCATCGTTTGCATCACCGCGCATTTGTGTAACTTCTATGATCTCGACGTTGTTCAAATCCGCAGTACCCAGACCCAGCTCTTCTGCCCGCTGAAGGGTGGGCTGTATGCTTGAAGCTGTAAAGGTGGAATCATAGCGTGCCATAAGCTGGGCACAATAGGCATCAGTGGCAACCATATCCCCGCAGAGGATTACGCGATTTATAACTTTCACCACACCCTGAGTTACAGAAGGGCCGTTTTTGGTGAGAATGGACCTGGCATCTACCACATTTAATTCAGGGTTTATCAAGCCAGCTATCTCGGCAACTTCCTGGAGAAAAGCAGTGCTTTTGGCACTGAAACCATGCAGGTAACCTCTGGTATCCTCGGCATAAGGACCTAAGATCGTTCCTACATTGTTCTTAAGTGCACAGGTGAGGTTTGCCCAGGAATGCCTCTTCAGATTACAAAAGTTTATAATAACAGGTGCATTATAAACATCCGAATAAACCAGGAAATCGGGTTTAGAGGGAGCCCAGGTGGAACGCCTTACATTGCAAGTAGCCGATAGATTCAAAAGCATTCCGCCGGCATTATATACTGCATCCTGAAGATTCAAATAGGAATAAACCGTGCTGGAATCGTGATACCCCTGATCACCCACAAGCGCAACACAGTCAACAGCAGCATAAACCTGAGCGATCATCTCCACTATACCATCCACCGAAGATATACCCGGGTAAGGCTCTGCCATATTAAGATTCGGTTTGATCAAAACATCCTGACCTTCCTGGATAAGGTTATTTAAACCTCCGAGGAGGTTAAATCCTTCAGTTAGCATCTGGTGCAGATCAGTCCCTTTAACACAGACAAGTATGGGTTTTCCCTCACCGGTCACAAAAGGATTGGGTACTCTTACCCGCGGCTCTAATGCTAAGGGATTAGATTTAACCAGAGAAGCAAGGGATCCCAGGCTCATCAAAGCAGCTCCGCCGGAGATGCTTTTAAGGAAATTTCTCCTGTTTATATGTTTGTGTTGCATATCAGGTCTCTCCATATTAGCTCTGCAAGTTTTAAGTTATTTATATGCAAAAATTATACCTTATAAATGGCTCCAGCTCTTTTTTTAATCGGTTGATTTTTAAGGAGATACAAGTATTTAGAAAATTCATATTTCCGAAAAACGCAAGAATTTATCATATGTTATCGGGTAATTCCCGGTTCTACTTAAATTCTTTTACCTCTCAATACGTTAGCCGGTAGCAAAAGTTGCGTAAATCTGCAGTTTTTAGCGAAGTATTTTTAGATTATTATAAAAGAAAATCATAACTGCATTAACACAGTTAATGCACTCGCAAATTTAACAAAGGAAAAAGAAAGAAGGAAAATGGAAAATGACCTCACCCCCACCTCTGACGGGTTTTTCAACCTTACCCTCTCCTGAAAGGAGAGGGGATAAACTGTAGGAACAGAACATTGTTCTGTCCTGAATCTTTTTGGGCGCCCCATCGCATTGCCCCTGTGATGAATCTACACGTAAAGGGCGAGGAGACCTCGCCCCTACAAACATTAATAAGGTTGATACGCTCCCCCATAAAGTTAACAAAAGCAAGCTCTTGTACTCCCCAATTGCATTAACACGGTTAATGCACTCCCAAAGTAAGCAAAAGCAAGCTTTTGCACTCCAAAAGCAGAATCACTATCGGTTTTGAAGTGAAAAGGAACAAATGACTATACATAGAAAAGTTCAAATATTCAATGGTTAAAGGAAAAAAAGTTAAAAGTTATCAGCTAAGGGCTTAAAAATATGAGTTTTACCAATATCTCCCTGGTTAAAAAACATATCTCGGAGCGTCATCTGGGTGTTTTTGAGATGGAAAACCATGCAGTCCGTCTTTCAGTTAGCTCTCCGGTTAAACTTCCGGATTACAATATTCAGGTTGGCTCTGAAAAAGTTAAGGGTAAGGAGATCTCATCTCCGGTGCAAGAAGATATCTCTTTTACTTCCGGAGATACGATTCAGCTTTTGCATCCGGAATTGATTCAGGATACTGTGGTGGTTGCCTCGGATTCCTCCTTAGGTCAGGTTTATGTGGAGAACGCAGATTACTCGATAGATTACGATAATGGAAAGGTTACGAGGATTATCTCCGGCTCGATTCCTGAAGGTTTTTCTGCGGTTATCTATTACCTTTATTACAGGATCTATTAAAGAGACTCAGATTACCGGATCGATTACCAGAAGGGGGAGCTTTCCCGGCTGGCCACAGGCGAGATCGAGGATGGCCAGTGGGTGCTTTTAGATTACAGAGTGGAATATGGATTTCTGAATGACGATATCATTTCACAATCGATTAATGAAGCCAATGAAAGGGTATTGAAATTTATCGCTCCATCGTTTTGCGAGTCTGAGGACCAGGGGCTGATTACTGCGGAGACATATCTCACAGTCTCCATTTTGTGTAACATAAAGGCGGTTGAGGTGCTCAACTCAAGCCTTTCTCCTTATAATGCACAGCTTGTCTCCAGATCCTGGAATATGATGGCAGAGGTTTATTACAAACAGGCATATCTGATTTTAAGTGATTTCGCAAATGGGAGTTCGACTCTTTTCTCACCGAGAGCGGTGAGGAGCGAAAGATGAAAAGGATAAATCATGTAGGGGTGGAGCTTGTCTCCAACCATTCTCTCACCGCACCTACGCGTACTTTGATGATATTTAAAGATGAAAAAATAAAATTAAAGGACAGAACGATGTTCTGTTCCTACAACTGAAAGATTAATATGAACATTACCTTAGATTATCTGCGTGGCAGAAGGGTCTGGCTGGTCAAGAATTTTTGTGTATGGGGGAGTTATTCTGCCATTGATTTTATTTTTATTTGTAGCGAAACCAGAACGAACTCCAAAAGGATAATTTTCAACCGCTTTGATCTGGGCGGATATGCTCAGGAGGTTATTTTTAGCTCACTTTATGATTTCAAAGGGAATCAACTTCCACAGTCTATAAAGTCACCCAAGGTAGTGACTCTACCCAAAAACGAAACCATTTGTATGGTAACAGAGGAAAACGATAACGGTTTTAAAATTGTCCAGAAAAGCGGTTCTGTGGAAAACGGGCTGGTTGATCTTTTGATAATGGAAATGGGATGATTAAAAAGGGTTCAAAGGCTCAAAGGATAAAAATTAAAAAAATGAAGAGTAAAAGAAATACGAAATCAAAGGATAATCGGAGTTCTTCTGAATCACTAAATCAAAACGAGGAGAAATTTTTAGAGGAACTTATTCAGTGTGTTTTAATAAAGCTTAAATCCGGCAGATATCAGGTAAAAGTAGCGGATGCTATCAAAGCCATAGAATTAAGAGAGAAAATCATAGCGAAAGGACGGAAGATTAGTCCGGGCGGATTTATTTCGGACAAGGAGAAAATATTCTGGGAACTGATAGACCAGATAAGAAAAGAGGAACTGCCAAAAGAATGAGAACAAAAAGACAGCATAAAGTAGCTAGGAGTGAGAAGCGAGGAAGGGGGGAAAGAATTATTTTACTCTTACTTTTTTCCCTCGCTACTCACTACATATCCCTTACTCCTACCCAGGCGGAGATCAACAACACCCTGGCATATTCGGTCTCTCATACCTCATCCACTTCTGCCAACGATTTGAATGTTATCGGCACCAAGACCGTTGCCCAGACTATTTTCGTAACCACCTCCGAGACCTGGTATGGCATTGTGGTTTATCTTGACCGGCAGGGACTGGGTTCTTCCGAAGATTCGGTCAGGTTAAGGTTCAGGGGAAATTCGGCAGATGTTTGTGAAACGCCCGATACGAGTCTTGCCCCCAAGCGTGATGTTTATGTTAAAATACTGGACATTCCCGATGGAGATGCTACCAGGAATACCCTACCGCCTGATTCGGTTGCCCGGGGATATGCTATATGGTTTATTTTCGATTCCCCGGTAAATGTCAGCTCCGAGCAATGCTATACCATTTTTTTGAATGCACCCAGGACTGATGCCAGTAACCGCATTAACTTTCTTTATGGAACAAATGGCTATGCAAGCGGCTCCTGTTATTATGCTACGACCAGCGAAGCCAGCTGGACGGATTACAGCTCGGATATGGACTTCAGGGTGATCAAGGACAAGTATGCCCTGATAGCAGTCAGACGATTACCCTTCAATACCAACGGGGCTATAACCATCAACGGTGACGTGGATGGTTCTTCTCAGGTATATCTGGATTCGCTTCACAGGTGGTTTAATACTGATCAGAGTGTTGGCGGCTCTTACGGGACCGGGCTGAATGGCCAGATCTCAACCTCTTTCTGGTTTGGCAGGGATGCTGTTTATGGCGATTCCCTGGGAACTTTCAGCTCGCCTCTTCCTTTTTATTTTCACGATAACGACACCCTTTCGGCTTATTACAAAGATTCAGTAGATAATTATATCGACCGCAGATGGTATGATTTTCAGCATTGTTACGTTGACTGCGGATGGGATGGTGCTGCCACGGACTGTGCGGATTCCACTCATGTAATAAAATATCTCGATTATATGCTTGCCCGGTCCAGCTTCGATAAAATCTATAAGGGAGGCATCTGGGTGGGACACGGTTCTCAGCTGATCAATTTCGGTGATCCAGGAGAGACTGCCGCACTGGGTGATTCCTCCGGCACGGTCTATCATCATTCACACCGGACCCTGGCGACAGGAAGAACCAAATTTATTCACATGGGGGACTTGTTGGACCCGGGCACGTCCTCGACTCAGAGGCTGGATTATACTAATTTTCAATCCCTGGTAGATTCGCTGAATTTTAATGCTTTACCTTTTTCCAACAAAACCCTCCGGGATAACACCAAAACCTATTTGTATAAAAGAGTAGGCAGAGCTAATGCTGCGGTGCCTGATTCGGTATATAAGTTTTTCAATCTGGGTGTAGCAAAGCAGTGTTCGGATTCTAACTGGATCTCGGTGGTTTATTGTCATCTCGGAAAAAACAGCGGTATGACAGCGACTTCCATAGACTCAATCCGGGCAGTGCATGAATCAGCCTCTGGCTGGGGTTTATGGATTCCCTCTACCAAAGCACTTTTTAATCAGCAGGCAGCCTCTGCTTTTTCTCAGGTTACAGTTGATAGACCTGATGGCTCAAAAAGAAGAGTTAATATAAAAAGCCTGTATGACTGGAGCTGGGGAAGTCGTGTTCCCGACATAGAGGAATTGAGATATCTGACCTTTATAGCTTATGCACCAGAGAGCCTGATTGTAACCATAAATGCAAGCGAAACCTTAGCCTGCTCGACTATGACAGCTCAGCAGGATGTGGCTACGAGTTATAACGATATCGGTGCCAGCTCCAAAGCATTGAAGGCAATGTCCTGGGTGGGAATGTATGACCGTACTGCGGGAAGGCTGGTTGTGATCAGTGGTGAGGCAGAAGAGGGAGAACCGCCGGCAGGACAAAGAAGAAGGCTCCCTGTTATAGAGCAGCTTTTATCCAGGAGGTAAAATGAAAAAGGCTATTATACTGATTTTAATTTTCGCTTCACTCCTTTGCTTTAATGTCCGGGCTCATCTCGGCAGTTTCTATGACGGAACCGGCTCTCGTGATTCGGTCTGGATACCGGTTGCAACTTTCGATACACTTGGGTATGAGCTGAATGCTGATTCCCTATGGGTCTGGCGATTCTTCCGGGCAGATACTATTGATATGACTGTCAAGGTTTCAAATGACAGCACCCGCCGGGGATATTTTCTCTTTGGCAAGAGGGCGGTTGATTCCACCGCTGAAGGCAAGAGATACGGAGGATATACAGTCAAGATAAGGTGGAAGGTCCAGGGCAAGTATTTTCACAAATCAGAGAGTTATACGGTCTTTCCGGATTCGGTTACCGGTGTTGGAAGGGTAACTACTCTCGGAGATAAAACCGGCTATACTGCCACCCTCTCTGACAAATCTGATTATCTGCTAAAGGCAGATTCTAATGTAGTGGCCCGGGCTCCCTGGGATAATGACCTGATTGCCCAAGCTAACAGACGGATACAGTATGCGGATTCTTTGGGAGAGGAAATCACAGGCGGATCAGCTACAAATCCAGATACTATAGCCAATCACGTCTGGATCTGGGGCACAAGGACTTTAACCAGCGGATCTGGCTCAGGTACTAATCAGGTTACGGTCTATACTTTTCAATCCTCAGATTCAACACCGATTGAAGACGTT
>JAOUFL010000104.1 GCA_029858245.1 Candidatus Zixiibacteriota bacterium | reverse complement strand
ATGCACGGCTCGATGAACCCGCTGGCTCAATACCCCCAGAAAATAACCCAGGAGAATGTAATAGGGTCGGTTATGGTGGCAGACCCTCTGAGAATTTTAGACTGCTCTCCCATTACTGACGGAGCAGCTGCTGTAATCCTGGCTCCATTAGAGCTGGCTAAAAAGATGTCCCGGAAACCAATCGTGAAAATCACCGGTTCTGGACATGCGACGGATACCATTGCCTTCCACAGCAGAAATGACCTGACCGAGATAAAATCCGCGGAGAGGTCTGCCCGGATAGCTTACCAGATGGCAGGCAAATCTCCGGAGGAAATACATTTAGCCGAGGTACATGATTGTTTTACCATTGCGGAGATCTGTGTGATTGAAGCTTTAGGCTTTGTGGAAAAAGGTAAAGGCGGTCCTGCCACAGAAAACGGACTGACTGCCCTCGGAGGAAAAATACCGGTAAATACCTCCGGCGGACTGAAGTCCAAAGGGCATCCTGTAGGTGCAACCGGTGTAGCTCAGGTTATAGAGATCGTAAAACAGCTCAGGGGCGAGGCAGGTGATCGGCAGGTTAAAAACGCTAAGACAGGTTTAACTCAGAATATGGGAGGAAGTGGCGGGAGCAGTGTGGTTCATATAATGGAGGTAATATAATGTCATCACCCAGATACTGGAGGGAAATCCCTCAGAGATATAGACTGGAAGCTGGAAAATGCAAGAAATGCGGCAAGGTATTTTTCCCGCCCCGGCTGATCTGCGATGCCTGTAAATCCAGGGAGTTTGAAAAAATTATTTTGCAGAAAGAAGGCAAGCTTCTTACCTTTACGGTAATTCGGGTTGCCCCCACTGAGTTCACCGACCAGGTCCCTTATGCTATGGGAATAGTGGAATTAAACGAAGGAGTAAAGATTTTAACCCAGATAGCAGATTGCGATTTCGACAAGCTGGAAATAGGTATGCCCTTGAGAATCGAATTCCGTAAAATCTCCCAGGAAGGCGAAGCCGGGATCATCTGCTACGGGTATAAATGCGTTCCGGTGTAAAAATATGGAGTGCATTAACCGTGTTAATGCCTAAAGACAAAATCTTGGATGATGCAATCCATATCTAACCCCACCTACCCTCCCCTTCAGGGGAGGGAATCTATCCCCTCTCCTTGTAGGAGAGAGGTAGGGTGAAAATCCCGCCCAGGCGGGGGTAAGGTCAGACTTAGTACCCGTAGGGCACGACCCTGAAAGGGCCGCACTACGAAACAAAAAAACAAAGGCAGAAAATGTTCCGCATAGAAACTAAAATCGATACCAGCTCCTTAGAATACAAAGCCAATTTCGAGGCTATGCAAAAAGTGGTGGATGAATATAAAGAGGTTCTGGCTAAGGTCAAGGAAGGTGGCTCTAAGAAGGATAAGGACAGACATAAAGCCAGGGGCAAGCTTCTCCCCCGCGAAAGATTGAATCTCCTCTTCGATAAAAACACTCCTTTCTTAGAGTTCTCCCATTTAGCCGGATACAAAATGTATGAAGAAGAGCCTCCAGGATCAGGGATAATCACTGGAGTGGGTGTAGTTCACGGAAGAGAGGTTTTGATTGTGGCAAATGATGCCACAGTCAAAGGTGGAACATACTTCCCCTCTACTATAAAAAAACATGTCCGTGCCCAGGAGATAGCAGAGCAGAACCGTCTCCCCTGCATTTATCTGGTTGACTCCGGGGGAATATTTCTACCCTATCAATCCGGAACCTTCCCGGATAAAGACCATTTTGGCAAAATCTTTTATAATCAGGCAAGACTTTCCGCCCTGGGAATTCCCCAGATAGCTGTGGTCTTAGGCTCCTGCACTGCAGGCGGGGCTTACGTTCCGGCTATGAGCGATGAGGCGGTAATCGTCCGCAAAAAGGGTACGATTTTCATCGGAGGTCCCCCACTGGTTAAAGCCGCAACCGGTGAAGAAGTCACGGATGAAGAACTGGGTGGCGCGGATGTCCACTGCAGAATCTCAGGAGTAGCCGACCATTATGCATTGAATGATGAACATGCTATTGAAATCACCAGAAATATAATCGAGAATTTAGACCCGCCGAAAAAGTTCGAGCTGGATGCTAAAGAGCCGGAAGATCCTTATTATGACCCTAAGGAGATTTATGGAATCATCCCGCGGGACATAAGAAAGCCTTATGACCAGAGAGAGATTATAGCCCGTTTAGTTGATGGAAGCAAATTTCAGGAGTTCAAGGAGCTTTATGGACCGACTATAGTCACAGGTTTTGCCAGAATAATGGGTTATCCAGTGGGAATCTTAGCTAATAACGGGGTTCTCTTCTCAGAAAGCTCGGTTAAGGCAGCACATTTTATAACCCTGTGCACGATGAGAAAAATCCCTTTGATATTCCTGCAGAATATAACTGGCTTTATCGTGGGCAAGCAGTATGAGCACGGAGGAATAGCTAAGGATGGTGCCAAGATGGTGCATGCGGTTGCTAATGCGGATGTCCCAAAATTCACCGTTATTCTGGGTGGTTCCTATGGTGCGGGGAATTACGGAATGTGCGGTAGAGCTTATAATCCGCGTCTTTTGTGGATGTGGCCCAATGCACGAATCTGTGTTATGGGTGGAGATCAGGCAGCAAATGTGCTCCTGACCGTTAGAATGAGAGCCCTGGAAGCAAAAGGAATTAAAATGAGTGAGGAGGAGCAGGAGAAATTCAAAGAGCCGATTCTGCAAAAATACGAACAGGAATCGCATCCCTATTACAGTTCTGCCCGTTTATGGGATGACGGAATAGTTGACCCCCTGGAAACCAGAACTGCTCTGGCCTTGGGCATCTCTATGGCCCTAAACTCTCCAATCCCTGAGACCAAATACGGGATATTCAGGATGTGAAAAAGACGAAGTAAGAAGAAAGACGTAAGAAGGAAGATGAAAAAAAAGTAGTGAGAGGCTTTAGCCTCGCTTAAGTCAGCAAACGGACAGCCACAAGGGCTGTCCCTACAAAATAATAAATATGTCTTCAGAATATCAAACCATAGACTTTAAAATCGAAAACCAGATTGCCCGCATTTTCTTGAATCGTCCGGAGGTGCACAACGCTTTCAATGATGTTATGATTGCGGAGCTTTCTGAAATCTTCAAAAAAATCTCGGAAGATAAAAAATTAAGAGTGGCAGTCCTTACCGGCAATGGCAAATCCTTCTGTGCGGGTGCTGATTTGAACTGGATGAAAAGAGTGATCACTTACTCCTACGAGGAGAACCTCAGAGAATCTCTGGATTTGGCTGAGCTTTTTTATCTGATGTATACCTTACCCCAACCTACCATTGCCAGAGTAAATGGAGCAGCTATCGGAGGCGGAGCCGGGTTGGTGGCAGTCTGCGATATAGTTATTGCCTCAGAAAAAGCAAAGTTCAGCTTATCTGAAGTGAAATTAGGACTGGTTCCCGCCTGTATCTCCCCTTATGTTTTAAGGAGAGTCGGGGAAAGAGTAGCACGTGAGCTATTTTTGACCGGTGCGAGAATCGAGGGACAAAAAGCTCTGCAGCTTGGAATAGCAAACCAGGTAGTGCCGGAAGACAAATTAGACGAAGCAGTGGATGAAAGGGTAAAACTCCTTTTATCCTCAGGACCAAAAGCTATATCTATGTGCAAGGAATTGCTTCAAAAAGTTCCGGGAATGGAGGTCGAGGAGTTCAAAAGATACACGGCTGAGGTTATCGCTAAGATGAGAATAAGCGATGAAGGGCAGGAGGGAATGAACGCCTTCCTGGAGAAAAGAAAACCGAGATGGAGTGAATAAAAAAGTTCAAAAGCTTAAAGGTTCAAAAGTTCAAGGGTTAAAGGAGAAAACATATTATCCTTGAGTATTGAAAAATACAATCGTAGGCAGAGCACCTTGCTCCGCAAGATCGTAGTACCTGGCATTTGCGACCCTAAAGGGTCGCACTACGAAAAACCGTAACGTCCGACGTTACTGTCGGACGAATAGAAAATCTAAAATAGACTATGTTCAAAAAAATCCTAATCGCCAACCGGGGAGAAATAGCAGTTCGTATTATCCGTGCCTGTAAGGAGATGGATATTCAAACTGTAGCAGTATATTCTGAGGTGGACAAAAAAGCACTTCACGTGCAGATAGCAGACGAGGCTTATCTTTTAGGTCCCGCCCCTCCTCTGGAGAGTTACCTGAATATAGATAAAATCATAGAACTGACTAAAAAGTCTGGAGCTGAGGCAATTCATCCAGGTTATGGCTTTTTAGCAGAGAACCATCTTTTCTCAAAGAGATGTGAGGATGAGAAAATAGTCTTCATCGGTCCAAACTCAAGGTCACTAAGATTGGTAGGAGATAAACTGGAATCCCGCACTACTATGACTCAGGCTAAAATTCCCATAATTCCAGGTATGAGGATGCGAGGCAACAACCTGAAAGATTATGAGGAACAGGCAGAGAAAATCGGTTACCCGGTGATGCTTAAAGCTTCTGCTGGCGGCGGAGGAAAGGGTATGAGAACTATCTTTTCGAAGGACGATTTGAAATCCTCTATTGAAGCCGGAATGAGAGAGGCAAAATCTGCTTTTGGAGATGAATCAGTTTACCTGGAGAAATGTATTGAAAAACCCAGGCATATAGAGTTTCAGGTCTTAGCGGATAATTATGGAGATGCAGTCCATCTTTTCGAGAGGGAATGCAGTATCCAGAGAAGGCATCAGAAGATCATCGAGGAGACCCCCTCCACTGCTTTAACCCCCGAGTTAAGATCCGAAATGGGTGAAGTGGCTGTAAAGGTGATAAAAACTGCTGGATATAATAATGCAGGTACAGTCGAGTTTTTATTGGATAAAAACGGAAAATATTATTTCCTGGAGGTTAATGCCCGAATTCAGGTAGAACATCCTGTTACCGAAATGGTTACCGGCGTAGATTTAGTTAAATCTCAATTAAAAATTGCTGCCGGAGAGAAACTTCCCTTTAAACAGGAGCAGCTTTCTCAAAAAGGACATGCCATAGAATGCAGGATTTATGCAGAAGACCCGCAAAACGATTTTTTCCCCTCATTTGGAAAAATCCTATTCGTCAAAGAACCATCCGGACCCGGAATAAGAAACGACTCTGCACTTTATTCGGGAATTGAAGTAACCATGCATTATGACCCTATTTTAGCCAAGTTAATCTGCTGGGGTGAAAATAGAGAAGTATCCAGAAAAAGGAGTATTCAAGCACTTTCTGATTATGCTATCTTAGGTATCAAAACGCAAATCGATTATCTGAAGGACCTGTTATCCCATCCGGAATTTGCCTCAGGTAATACCCAGACCGATTTTATCCCCAAAAATATGAGCAACTGGAAAGAAAAAAGACAGGTAGAGAACTTAAAGGAAATAGCCTTGATAACCGGTGCCATTCAAGAGATGAACAAAACCCCTGTGAGAAGAAACATGATCAGAACTACAGGATTTGATCCCTGGCTTTTACTCGGCAGATGGGAGCTCGGAGAATAAGTTATGGAATTCGAACTTAATTTAGAAAACAAAACCTACAAAATCTCCATTCAAGAAAGAAAAGGGAAATATCTAATCGAATTAAACAACAAAAGGAAAGAGGTTAACTGTGAATTTATCTCCCCAAATTGCTTATCGCTGGACATAGATGGCAAAATCATTAAAGTTTATCTAGCTCTTGATGAAAATAAAAGCTTCGTTTTTATTCAGGGTAATCAGTTCGTTCTTCAGGAAAAAGATATATCTTCATCCAGGACCAGAAAAAAAGAAGAAGAGCTGGGACTATCTGAAGGAAAGCAGATCATATTCCCCCCTATGCCAGGAAAGATACTTAAGATTTTGGTCTCGGAAGGTGAAAAGGTGAAAAAGAAACAGAGCCTGGTAATTGTAGAAGCTATGAAAATGGAACATGAGATAAAATCAGCCCTGGATGGAGTAATTAAGAAGATCAATTATACAGAAGACCAGATGGTAGATACCGAATCTCCCATAATGGAAGTTGAATCAGAAAAGTAACTTTGGTAGTGCGAGGCTTTAACCTCGCCAAAGCGACCCTGATCCTGTTTATTTCGGGACAAGAATGGTCGCATAACGATATCACCTTGTGAAAAAAATCTCAAAGTTAAAAAAAAATACTTGAATTAATACGGGATAAAGATTATACTTAATGCGGAAAATTTATAGACTTAGTTGATAAATGTAAAAAAAAACCAGGAGGTCAGCATAATGAATTTCGACGAGAGATTGACTAATGTTTCTATTATCGGAGCAGCTGGTAAGATGGGTAGTGGTATTGCCTTGCTTCTGGCAGAGGAAATGGCAAAATCCAGGCTTAAACCAGAGAATAAAAATAAGAGATATCGTCTTAACCTGCTCGACGTGAATGAGGATGCTCTCGATGGATTAAGGGTATATCTTAAATCCCAGATGGTAAAAGCAGGAGAAAAAAGTACTGTCCTGTTACGTGAATTGTATAAGGACCGCGAAGATTTAGTTGAAAACTACGATGTGATTGCCCAATTCGCAGACGATGCCTTAGCACCCCTTCGTATGGGAACCGACATCAATATGGTAAAGGATTCGAAAGTGATTTTCGAGGCAATACTGGAGAATAAAAATCTGAAAGTCGATATTTTGAAAAAACTGAATACCATCTGTGCGAAGGACACGTTTTATCTTACCAACACCTCATCTATTCCGATTCATATCCTTAACAATGAAGCTAAACTCGAAGGAAGAATAATAGGATTCCATTTCTACAACCCACCTGCGGTCCAGAGGCTTGCAGAGCTTATTTCAACAGATACTACGACTCAGGAGGTTAAAGATTTTTCCCTGGAGCTGGCAAAAAGACTAAGAAAGAAGATCGTTCCTTCCAATGACATTGCAGGTTTCATTGGAAACGGACATTTCTTAAGAGATGGTTTATATGCTCTCAGGGAAGCGAAGAAATTATCAAAAGAATATACCTTGCCAGGTGCACTTTATATAATGAATAAAATCAGTCAGGACCTATTGATCAGGCCAATGGGAATATTTCAGTTAATTGATTATGTAGGAGTAGATGTTTTCCAGTGCATATCTGAGACCATCGACCATTATATCGAAGGTGAGGATTTAAAAGATGACCTTCTAAAGAAAATGGCAGATAAAAAGATACTGGGAGGGCAAAGGAGTGACGGTAGTCAAAAGGATGGATTTCTTAGGTATGATAAGGGCCGTCCTGCCGGTATCTATGATATAGATAAAGGCGAATACAAGATGTTCGACCCACAGGGCTGGACGGGAGATATAGACAAGAAATTGGGAGAATACCCTTCTGGTTTCTCACCCTGGAAAAGTTTGCTGGTAGACCCCAAGAAAGGTGACAAGCTTAAAGCCTTTTTCCAGAATTTGAAATCCTCTAATAACGCCGGCGCAAAATTAGCCGTAGCATACCTTAAAAATTCCAAGGATATTGGAGAGAAGCTGGTTAAATCCGGTGTGGCTAAAACACCCGAGGACGTTAACAACGTATTATTAAATGGATTTTATCATCTGTATGGACCAATAAACGATTATATTTAAGGAGGATTCTACAATGAGAAAATTAAGAAATAAAGTTTATTTAACAGCCGGATATAACACAATTTCCATGGGAACTGGAAGAAAGGAGTTTCACCCTAAAAAGTCACGTCCGGGAATTGAAAATTATATTCAGGAAGCTGGCAGAGGTGTGATTGCACAGATTAATAATCCAGATAATATCGACGAGGGAATAATCTCTAACTTCATGGCAGCCAGATTTAATAAACAGGGAAACCTGGCTGCCCTTA
>JAOUFL010000002.1 GCA_029858245.1 Candidatus Zixiibacteriota bacterium | reverse complement strand
ATCTCTTTTATCCAGAGTGCTCCAAAGAACAATATCACCACAGCAATTACCACTACCAGCCCTACTCTCAGCTCCATCATTCTTTTATCCATTATCTTTTTCCTTTTGAAAAATAAATGCCTGAAAAAAAGACACTTTTTACCTATTAAAAGCAAGCTCTGTTATTCCAGATCGCTTTCCAGATAATCACTCACCCGCTTTTTACGGGATATCTCATTGATAAGCCTTCTGGAGAACTCCTTTGCTGGTTCCTGTCCATAAACTTTCAACATATGATTCATGGCGATCACCTCGGAGATCACCGTGATATTCTTCCCCGGGGAAATGGGAATGGTAACCACCGGAATTTCCACTCCCAGGATGCGGGTGTATTTATCCTCAATCCCCAGCCTTTCATATTCCAGATCATCCTCCCATAAAACCAGCCTTACCTCAACCTCGATCCTTTTCTGAATTCTAATCGCTCGTATGCCGAACAATTTCTCGATGTCGATTATCCCTACCCCCCTGATCTCCATAAGATGACCGAGAAGCTCATTCCCTGTGCCTATTACAATCTCCGGTGTCTTTCGGATGATATTAACCATATCATCTGCCACCAGGCGATGACCTCTTTCCACCAGATCGAGCGCACATTCGCTTTTACCTATACCGCTCTTCCCGGTGTAAAGCAATCCCATACCGTAAACATCCACCAGGGTACCATGTATAGTCATATGTGGTGCAAAAATATTATCCAGGTAAAGAGATAACCTGTTAGTTAGCTCTGCGGTTGAAAGCCGGGAGTGAAAAACCGGTATATGATTACGATTGGCGATCTCTAAAAGCTCTGAGGGAGGATATAAATTCTTGGAGATTATGACACAGGGGATCTCGAAACGAAATACATTTTCCAGAAGTTGTTTTCTTTTATTCTGATCTAAACTCTGCAGGAAGGATAGCTCGGTTTCACCAATAACCTGAGTTCTCTCATGAGCAAATCTATCTGTGTATCCCGAAAGGGCCAGACCAGGCCGGTGAATCTCGTTATTTAATATCTTTTTCTTCAACCCTTCTTCAGCCGTTAGCAGGGTAAGTTCCAGAAAATCCTTCTTCTCTTTGTAAAGCTTTTCAATTGTGACATTTTCCATTTCTAAAATTATTCCTCCTCAGCCTCTGCTGATGGCCCTATAGGAGCAGCGCCTCTTTTCCTGGTGCGGAACTTTCTTTCCCTTAACTTGGATTTATATTTTTTAAGCTGTCTTTTCATTTTATCCAGAGCACCCTCAATCGAGGTATGGAAGTCATCAGAACTGTGCTGACTGCTAAGCACTGTACCATATACTTTTAAATTCAACTCGGCTTTTTTTCTGTACCCTTCTGCTTCCAGGATCAGGTGCGTGTCGATGATATGATCAAAAAATTTATCCAGCCGATCGATCTCCCCCTTGGCAAAATCTTTGAGTTCCTGATCCAGTGTGAAATGCCTCGCGGTGGTCTTTATTTTCATTTATACACTCCTTTCTTTCGAGTGTAATTTATTTATAGTTGTTGAGGTTAAAATTATCTAATAGATTTTAAGCTTATTTCCCCTGGTTGAGTCTCAATTTTAATCCTTTTGTTCCTCAATCTTACTGCTTTTACCTCTGGTTACCCTTTTACGGAAACGGGCTGAAGGAATACGGAGCTCCTCCCGATATTTAGTCACTGTTCGACGGGCTAAATTGATCCCCTTCTCCTGTATCTTGTGGAAGATCTTCCGATCGGATAGGGGTGTGTTGGTATCTTCTTCCTTTATTATTTCCTCTAAAATATTCTTGATTTGCCGTTTGGACACTTCCTGACCGTTTTCCTTGATCATCCCGGAATTGAAAAAATACCTTATCTCATACAATCCCTGCGGGGTCTGAACGAATTTATCATTGGCTACCCGGGATACTGTTGCCACATTCATATTCAATTTATTAGCTATGGTTTCCATAATCAATGGTTTCAGATACTCAGGTCCATTTTCGAAAAACTCTCTTTGCTCCTCGATAATGGCACCCATAACATTAACCATAGTGGAACGCCGCTGATTTATAGCGTTTAAAAGCCAGCGAGCCTGCTCCAGTTTCTTCTTCACATAATCTTTTACCTCTGGCTTGGTAGGGTTATTCTTTTTCATTATGTCTTTATAAGCCGGATTAACCCTGAGTCGAGGTATATTTTTATCGTTATGAAAAACCAGATATTCATTGCCCACTTTTTCCACAATCAAATCCGGAACAATGGGGACTGCGCCATTTACGAACCTTCCAGCTGCAGGTGTGGGGGATAGTGTGCGGATAAGATCCATTGCTTTCTGGACTTCTTCAAAATCAATTCCTAATAATTTGGTTAATTGAGAAAGGCTTTTTTTGTCCAGCTCGTTTAAATGTTGATCCACTATCCTATAAGCCAGGCTCTGCTCCAGGCCTCTTTCTTTTAATTGGATTAGAAGAGACTCCTTCAGATCTCTTGCGCCTACTCCCGGGGGATCAAAATTCTTAATCAGATCGAGAACTTTTCTGGTGATCACGGGATCGCTTTTCAATCCTTCGACTATCTCCTCCAGGGAACAAACCAGATAACCGCTTTCATCTATGTTGCCGATTATGTATTCTCCGATTCTATATTCTTCTTCTGAAAGCTTGCTGAAGTGAAGTTGTTCCACCAGATGCTCATACAGGTTCTTTTCCACCACAGTTGGTCTTTGTTCCTTCTCCTCCTGGTTTTCTTTCTCCTCTCTTACTCTGAACTCGCTTTCCTCACCTAAATATTCACTCCAGTCAATCTTACCTAATTGTGGATCCATTTGCGGTTCTTCTTCAGAAGTAGAAAAGTCCAGCTCCTCCGTGGATTCAGTTTCCTCCAGAATAGGATTGGTTGATAGCTCCTGGCGTACCATCTGCTCTAACTTAAGAATAGGCATCTGCAGAAGTTTTAAAGACTGAATTAGTTGTGGAGCAATGGTCTGTTTAAGTTTTACCTGTAATCCTAACTTCATATTTTAACCTTACTTGTATTCTCTTCTACCTTCTTTATCGGACTAAATCATCACTCAATTTAATTTAAACCTTTCACCTAAGTAGATCTTCCTGGCTTCCGGATCCGAGGCTAAGTATTCCGAGGTGCCGGATTTCAATATCTGACCATCGCACATTATATAAGCTCTATCAGTTATGGCTAAGGTTTCCCGCACATTATGATCCGTGATAAGAATTCCCAGGTTTTTCTGTTTCAAGCGGAAGATTATTTTCTGAATATCCTCAACCGCTATGGGATCGATTCCCAGAAAGGGTTCATCCAAAAGCATAAATTTAGGCTCAGTTACCAAAGCCCTGGTTATCTCTACCCTTCTTCTTTCACCACCCGATAAAGTATAGGCTTTATTCTTTGCTAAAGGAGCTATATCCAGCTCATTTAATAGTTCTTCTAATTTATGTTTACGTTTGTCTTTATCCAATTTTTGCATCTCCAGAATTGCCAATATATTCTCCTCCACAGTTAATTTTCTAAATATGGAGGGTTCCTGAGAAAGATATCCAATTCCTTGTCGTGCTCTTTTATACATAGGAAAACTGGTTATGTCTTCGGAATCGATTAAGATCCTGCCAGAATTTGGCTTGATAAAACCGATGAACATATAGAAGGTAGTGGTTTTACCTGCACCATTTGGTCCCAGAAGCCCCACCACCTCTCCCTGTTTCACTTCAATGGAAACAACATCTACTACCTTACGGCTTCTGTAGATTTTAATTAAATTCTCCGATCTTAATATTTGATTATTATCCATATAAATTTTGTGTCTGCATAAACAGGTTTATTCTCTATTTAAGATCTTCTTTCATAACCTCTTTTATCTTCCCTTTAATCTCTTTCTTAATCCTGAGTTCTTTTAATTCCTGGTCCGCCTCTAAACCATAGCCGGTTATCACATCTTCTCCCTTGGTGATTTTAACGAAATCCTCTGTGGTAACTATATTCGATAGTGGATTCCAGCTAAGACTCTGGGTTTCCAGAACCATTCCTTTATCTGATTTAACCACTACGTCTCCAAAAACTTTAATCTCCTGTTTTCTCTCCCTTATCCAGCCCGAATCTGCCTTTAGGATAGAGATATGTTCTCCTTCCTCGTTATAGATATTAGCGAATATCTCTCTCCCTTTAGCCATATCCCTTTTCTCATATTTTTCCAGATACCTGACCTTTATCTCTGCAGTCTTTACGCCACTATGAGTAAAAGTTATGGTTGTATTTTCCACCACCTGGTCAGGCAAGACATTCACTTTTGGAGTTCTATTTGAGCTTTCCTCCTGACAGGAAAAAAACAGGTTTACTCCTATCAGAAATATAAGTGGTTTTAATTTTTTGTCCATAAAAAACCTATCTATTATAAATTTACCTCTTTCTTTTCTTTTTATCAAGCACTATCTGAGTTTACGCCATCTTTTATGCATCCAGACCCACTGATCTGGATGTCTCCTGATCACTTCCTCCAGAAAATCTGTGCATTTTTGAGTAAGATATAGGATATTTTCTTCTTTATCTTTCCCCGCATTAGGTTTTATCTCTTCACGAACTATAATCTTATAATCACCTTCCCTGGTCTGAACTATAGCCATAGGTACAATAGGAGAATAAAGTTTTAAAGCCAGAATTATCGCGCCAACCGGGGTTCGTGCCGGCTTTCCGAAAAAATTGACAGATATCCCCCTGACTCTTGAGGAATCCTGATCCATCAGGATACCCAGGATTCTACCCGAATTCAGCGCTTTTATAACTTCCTTAATGTTAGCTGTAGTAGGGATATTATGCACTCCTGCTTTTTCTCTGCTTCTGACTAAAAGCTTATTCAGCCTTGGGTCATATAATTCCCTGCCGATTACAGAGACTTTATATCCTCTCAGAGAGACGTAAGTCGCTAAAAGCTCGAAATTTCCAATATGGCCTGTAATAACAATCACCCCTTTCCCCTGAGCATAAGCTTTTTCAAGATGTTCCATCCCTTCTGTTCTGACCATCTTCTCGATTTCTTTCCAGTTCATTTTAGGCAACCGGACTGCATCGCTTGAGTTCCTGCCAATACTCTCAAATACTTTAAGGCAGATTTTTCTGTAAGTATTTATTTTTAGTCTGGGAAAAGCTAACTTCAGGTTATTAAAAGCCTCTTTACGAGCCTGAGGAATAACATAATAGGCTGTTTTTCCAAGAATAGCACCAGCGAAAAGGGAAATCTTGCGTGGAAAAAGATTCAAAAAGGTGATTAAAAACTTAATGAATCTATAGATAATCCAGTTCTTAATTTTTTTCTTCAGTTTTAGCCAAAGACCTTTCACCATTTAATTCTTGAATTATACCACACCGGCTTTAAGCAAATCATGCAAGTGAATAATTCCTACTGGAACTCTTTTGACGTCAGGCACAATCAGACAGGTGATATTATAGAACTCCATCCGGTTTAACGCTTTAGCAGCAAGTTCCTCGGCATTTATAGTCTTGGGATTTCTGGTCATTACCTCTCTGGCTTTTAGATTGAATATATCCTCAGTTTTCTCCACCAACCTCCTCAGATCACCATCGGTAAATATCCCCACCAATTCATTTTTCTCATCTACAATCGAGGTAGCACCAAATCTTTTGGAGGTCATCTCCAGGATCACCTCCTTCATATTTGCGTTCTCAGATACTGAAGGGATATTGTTCCCTGTATGCATTATATCCTTAACCTTAAGAAAGAGCTTTTTCCCCAGATATCCCCCCGGGTGGAGAAAGGCGAAATCCTCAGCAGAGAATCCTCTTTCCTCCAGAAGGGCAATGGCTAAGGCATCCCCCATCACAAGTGATGCGGTTGTGCTGGAGGTGGGAATTAAATTATTAGGGCAGGCTTCTCCATCCACCGAGACGTCTATCACCACATCGCTTTTTTCTGCGGTTGGGGATCCCGGATCGCCGGTTAAGCTGATGATGGGTACGCCCAGTCTCTTGAATAACGGAAAAAGCTGCTGTAATTCCTCGGTCTCGCCGCTTTTGGTTATGGCGATCACCACATCATCCCTGCGTACTAATCCCAGATCCCCATGTAATCCTTCCACCGGATGCAAAAATATTGCTGCCGTCCCGGTCGAGGTCAGGGTGGCAGCGATTTTCTTGCCGATTATACCTGATTTCCCTATTCCGGTTACTATAACCCTGCCCCTGCATTTAAGAATTAAGTTCACTGCTTTTTCGAATTCGGAGTTTATCTTTTTCTCCAGATTTAAAATGGCTTCTGCTTCTTTGCGGATAACTTCCTTGGCTTTTTCTATTATCATCTTAAAAACCTCATGGGATTGATATTTTTACTCACCAGGATTAAATCACTTACCTCTCTGACAGCACCCTCTCCACCCCTTTTTTCAGTTACATAGAAGGCTTTTCGATTTATTCTGCTATCACCATTTTTTATCCCTACGGGTAAACCTGCCTTTTCGAATATTTCATAATCCAGAAGGTCATCTCCCATGTAAAGGATCTCCTCATCTTTCAACCTTAACTTTCTTTTTAATCTCTGGTAAACCTGCAGTTTATTACTTATTCCAAAATGGAGTTCGTCGACCTTTAATTCCTTTCCTCTTAACCTGGCAGATTCAGATACTCTGCCTGAAAGAAAAGCTACTTTAATCCCCGCTTTCCGTAAAAAATAAATTCCCAATCCATCTGAGACATTGAATTTCTTAATCTCCTTTCCATCATCACCCAGGTAAATCGAATTGTCCGTCAGCACCCCATCCACATCTAACAGCAAAAGCTTTATTTTCTTAAGCTTCCTTTTCAACTCAGGGTTTACGATTCTACATCCTCCTTTACCCAGGTTCTCATGTGTTCATCTATCTGTTTTAGCTGGAACAAAAGCTTCTCTAATCTATCTAAGGGAAGCATACTTCCTCTATCACATAAAGCTTTATCAACTCTGGGATGAGTTTCGATAAATAGTGCATCACAGCCGCAGGCAACTGCTCCCCGGGAAAGCGGAAAAATAAACTGGGGTTCCCCGGAAGAACAAGTCTTCTCACCCCCTGGTAATTGCAAAGAATGAGTAGCATCGAATACTACAGGATAACCCAGCTCTCTCATTATTACCAGAGAACGAAAGTCCACCACCAGGTTATGATAACCAAAAGTAGTTCCTCTCTCAGTCAGAAGGATGTTTTTGTTACCGGTAGATTCAGCTTTTTCTGCAATATTTTTCATATCCTCTGGCGCCATAAACTGCCCTTTTTTAATATTAAGCACCTTACCGGTTTTGGCTGCTGATAAAACTATATCTGTTTGTCTGCATAAGAAAGCTGGAATCTGCAATATATCTGCTACTCCTGAGACGGGTAAGGCTTCTTCCTTTGAATGAATATCAGTCAATACCGGGACACCGAATTCCTTTTTTACCTTCTCCAGGGCCTTTAAACCCTTTTCCAGACCAGGTCCAGAATAGGAATCTATATTTAAACGATTAGCTTTAGTATAAGAGGACTTGAAGATAAAGGGAATACCCAGTTTATCGCTTATTTTTTTTATCCTTTCTGCTGTTTTCAAAACCAGTTTTTCTGACTCTATGACACATGGACCAGCAATTAAAACCAGAGGGAAACCCTGACCAATAGATAAACCATTTACCTTAACTATTCTTTTTTCTGAGTGATGGTTTTTCATCTCTTGACCAGGGGCTCTTTTTCTTCTGTGGTCTTCAACTTTTTTGAGGTTTTGTAGTTCAGGGAAGCTTTGACGAACTCTCTGAATAAAGGATGTGCCCGAAGTGGTCTGGATTTTAACTCCGGATGGAATTGCACTCCTACGAACCAGGGGTGATTCGGTATCTCTATTATCTCCACCAGTTTTTCATCCGGCGAAGCTCCGGCAATTCTCAAGCCAGCTTTGGTTAAGCTCTCTTTGAAATTATTATTGAATTCGAACCTGTGCCTGTGCCTTTCGCTTATCTCTTTTTCCCGGTAAGCCCTGAATGAGAAAGATTCTTTACCCAGAATGCAGGGATATGCGCCTAATCTCATGGTTGCCCCCTTATACACTACCTTTTCCTGCTCAATCAGAAGACTTATCACCGGATATCTGGTGTTCTTATCGAATTCCGTGCTGTTAGCACCTTTTTTCCCACATATATTTCTGGCAAACTCTATGACCGCACACTGCATCCCCAGGCAGATTCCGAAAAAGGGAATTTTATTTTCCCTGACAAATCTGACTGCTTCTATTTTCCCCTCGATACCCCTCTCCCCGAAACCACCTGGTATAAGAATTCCATCTAATTCCTTAAGGTACTCTAAGGCTTTGTCCTTGACCAGATTTTCAGAGTTTATCCATTCGAGCTCTACCCTGGCTTCATTCTCCACGCCGGCATGTACAAAAGCCTCAATTATACTTTTGTAAGAATCTTTTAAGTTAGTATATTTCCCGCAGATCCCGATTTTTACTTCATGTTTTGGATGCTCGATTTTTTCCATCATATCTTCCCACTCTTTTATATTCAGACCACTGCAGGATAAATCCAGATGTTGGCAGACCAGCTCATCCAGCCCCTCCTGATGAAAAAGCAAGGGAATCTGATAAATAGATTTCACATCTATAGCCTGAATAACAGACTGGCTGGGCACATTGCAGAAAAGCCCTATTTTATTTTTTATCTCCGGAGATAAAGGTCTGGGAGTTCTGCACAGAAGGATATCAGGCTGTATGCCAATCCCCCGTAATTCTTTAACGCTATGCTGGGTTGGCTTAGTCTTAACCTCGCCGGCTGATTCTATAAATGGTACCAGGGTCAGGTGGATATAAAGGACATTTTTATGTCCGTACTCCAACCCCATCTGCCTGATCGATTCCAGAAAAGGCAGCCCTTCGATATCCCCGACTGTTCCACCTATTTCGGTTATAACCACATCTACGTCCCCATTCTTTTCCGCTAATTTTTTTATCCTTCTCTTGATCTCATCTGTGATATGGGGAATTACCTGAACTGTTGCCCCCAGGTAATCGCCTCTTCTCTCTCTGGTTATAACCTCGCCATACACCTGACCGGTAGTAACATTGCTGTCCCTGGTCAGACTCTCATCCAGAAATCTTTCGTAATGACCTAAGTCCAGATCGGTTTCTGCTCCATCATCTAAAACGAAAACCTCCCCATGCTGAAACGGATTCATGGTGCCGGGATCAACATTCAGATAAGGGTCGAATTTCTGCAGACTTACCTTAAGCCCTCTTTTCTTTAACAGAATACCGAGAGAGGAACAGGCTACTCCCTTGCCCAGGGAGGAGACCACTCCACCGGTTATGAAAATATATTTAGGCACATTTTTGGGGTTCAATTCAGGACCTCTTTTTAAGTCCTTTTAAATCTGAAAAGGAATTTATAGATTTAGAACCATAATCGGTCACCACGACTTTGATTTTGAATCCGTTTTCTAAAACCCTTAACTGTTCCAGGCTCTCGCTTTTTTCTAAAGGGGTTTGCTTCCATTGAGAAAATTTTATGAGGAATTCCTTTCTGAAGGCATAAATACCTATATGCTCATAATGATCTATTTTATTACTCTTCCCGTCTCTTTTAAAAGGTACGGGGAATCTGGAAAAATAAAGCGCATCTCCCTTTTTGTCTATTACCACTTTGACCCGATTGGGATTTTCAAAAAAATCCCGGTCTCTGACTTTCATCGCCAGGGTTCCCATCTGAACTTTCTTATTTTTTTTCATGAAATCGATCAGCTGATCAATCATCTCCGGCTTTAAAAAGGGCTCGTCTCCCTGGATATTTAAAACCAAATCAGGATTTGAATTCCTGACCGCTTCTGCCACTCTGTCCGTTCCGCTCTTTGGTCTGCCAGAGGTCAAAACCACATTTCCTTCAAAGTCCTTAACCAGTTTATTTATTCTCTCATCATCAGTTGCAACCATTATTTTATCCAGAAGCTTTGACCTGGATGCTCTTTCGTACACTCTCTGAAGCAGGGGCTTCCCCTGGACAGGTAGGAAGGGTTTCCCCGGCAGGCGTGAGGAGTTATACCTTACTGGAATCACGCCTATTACTAAATCTTTTTTCATATCTTAGATTCGAGAGATAAAATCATAAAAAAATCTTAGGAATACGTAATCCATTTTACGAAAGCGGAAAGACCTTGTCAATAAAAAAATAGAGTAACTTTTTTAACGTATTTTTCTTCAAACACCAAACAAACATCTAACTACAAACTTTTATATTACTCTCAGGCTTCAATTGATTTAAAAAATGGAAGGCTAAAGCCTTCCGCTACCCTTACAGCACTGTAGGGACAGAACCCGCTACAGGCGGGTTCTGTCCTTAAAGTAATATACATTCACTAAATATACCTCGTAAGGCTGAAAGCCTTGTTCAAATTTCTTATTATTCATTAAAAATTTAATACATTAAATCCTGCTCCAAAAAGAAAATCAAAAAATTGACTCCCCTTTTCATGAACAACATCTCCATTCCAACGATTAGTAGGAATTATATTATAAGCCACCTCTATAAAAATTAAAAGCTTCTTAGTTAGATATTCAAATCCTCCTCCGGGTATAATACTAAAACCTTCCTTCCTGCTTTTTCGTTGTTGCGAAGCCTCCTGATAGACATAGTTGAGTCTTTCTTCAATAAAATAACTATCTATACCTAATTTGAGAAAAGGTGATAAACTTTTTCTTACAAAGATATACTTTCCCCAAAAATTAACTCGATTAACACTCCAGTCAATATATGTATAGGAAGAAAACCAAGGATCATAGTAAATATTTTTGTGTTTAAAATCTACTCCATTAATAGAGATTCCCATTGCCCAACTTTGACTCAATTGAAGCTCGACAGCACTAGCCCAATTGAAACCGGATTTAGCTTCCCCCTCAAAATCACCGATAGGTGTAGAAAGCCCCGTTATTAAAAACAAGAATATTTTCTTATCATGATTGAGAGGAGATCCGTAACTGTTGGAAAACATAGTGGTCAAAAAGATAAGTAATGCAACAATTGTTTTCATTTTTTTAGTAAAAGTTTAAACCTCTATATTTATTTCTTTTACACCTTTGTCAGTTCAGAAATCTTGGGAGTGCATTGACCGTGTCAATGCATGCATCATCACGGATTACGCACTCCAAAATTAAATCGCCGCCACTGCTTCTATTTCAATTTTAGCTCCTTTGGGCAGTTCTGCCACCTGAACAGTTGTCCTGGCTGGTGGATTTTCTTTAAAATACTCTGCATAGACCTGGTTCATCAAAGGGAAATCCTTCATATCTTTTAAATAAACCGTGGTTTTAACCACCCTCGACAAACTCGAGCCAGCTTCCTCTAAGACTCCTTTGATATTTTCCAGAACCTGCCTGGTCTCCTTTTCGATCCCGCCTGAAACCATCTCACCGGTTTCAGGGTCTAAAGATATCTGCCCGGCAGTAAAGACCAGACCTAAGCCTTCTAATTTTATACCCTGACTATAAGGGCCAATTGCCTTTGGGGCTTTATCTGTTTGGATTACTTTTACACTGATACTCTTATCCATATTTCCCTCCGTTAAGTCCCTAATTAAACAAAATCCAACCCCTGTGTCAATCAATAATAATTTTAGAGGGCCTGATAAATCAAGCCCCTGCAGGAGGGGGGGGGTGTAGGGGTTCGATTCATCGAACCCAAATTCTTTCCATAACTATCTATAAAGAAAAAAAAATTAGGGCTGGGAAGTTTTAGATATCTCCCAGCCCTCCGGGAGGCTGTGGGCAAAAAGAATCAGTTTTAACCCTTTATGGTGTTCCGTAGCTTTTCACCATGAGTAAGATGCTTTGTAAGGAGCTTCTTATATTGGACAGAATATTTGAATATCTTTTTAAAAGCTCGGAATACTGCCAGCGGATGCTGAAAGCTTTTTCCGGGAATCCGAACAGGTCCAGAAGCGTTTTCTTGTAAATCTCTTCCAGATATTTCAAAACAAAATAAGGGTATTCCGAGATGTTAGGCTCATTTACCTCACCCCTGGAGAGTTTATCCCTGTACGATTCTATCTTTTCTAAAATAACCGTGCCAAAGCACCAGGGAGTCATTATCACACCTAAATCAGAGGAATCAATATAATATGAATAGATGTATCTTAAAACCTGATCAACGATAATTTTCTTTGCGCGGTAATATGAAAGGCATTCTATCTTTTCGGAGTCGCACTGGAGAATCTTCTTCTCCAGCTCTTTTTTCTCCTCCAGACACTTTTGTTCTACCTTTTCCAGGAACTGGTAATAGTCATCAAAATAGACCTTGGCATTCTCGTTAAATGTAAGGACGTAAAACCCTCCCTCATCCTTTTTAACTCTCGATTCTTTGAGAGAGGATAATTTGTCTTTGGTAAAACCCCTTTTGATCCCTGTTCTAAGCATCTCTATCCCCTTTCCTGTCTGCCTTATCAAAAAGCAAATCCTGTGCCCCGAGAACCGCTAACTCTTTGAAGTATAAACCATTATTGAACTTGAGACCGACTTTATGGGGGAAATCCAATATGAATAATCAGCCTGTAATTATGCAAGCTAACTCACATTTAATGCAAAATCATTCTTTATCTAGTTAAACAAAAATTCCCCTTAATTTTTTATCATAATTTTAAACAATTAATGCCTTAGTCTAATCCTCTTATTATATATAATATAAGTTGAAATGCTTTTTTAAAAATTCTAAAAGTTAAAATGTTCATATTCTGAACAATTTCATTGCTCCGAAAAAGTTTATAATTATCTAAGTTTATAAAAATAAGTGGGTTATCTAATTGGCGAGGAATTTGCTGTAAAATACCTTAAATACTGAAAATCTAATATCTAAAATTGAGAAGCGAATAATATTTTTAAACAATTAATCACGGAGGTAAAAAGTGAAAAAAGTATTATTATCTTCGTTATTTTTGGTAAGTCTATTTGGCATTACTTATTCACAAACATTGTATAATGGTTGGATATCTTTTTCCAGCAGCTATCTGGGTGATAATGTCTATGAACACTGCTACAAATGGGGTGCCAGCACTACGCTGAGTTCAGAAGAAATTAGTAATTTATTCCCTTCTTATGAACCCTTTTACGAAAAAGCTTTAATCGGAATCGGAACCCGTGATTTTCCATTTTTAATTACATGGAGTAATCCTGTTGATGTTCAATATGTGTTAGGATGGGATCTTATTTACCCAAACAATAGAAAACAAATACTAGCGACTGACTTTCTACATTATGGGATGGAGGTACCTTACTGGATTTCTGGGAGTAGAGAATTACTCTTTAGAACGAAAGGTTATACGGGGGTACAGAACATACAGCTTACTATGGATTACTTTGCACGGTATTACATAAGGCCGGAATATCAGGGTACTGATATACCTATTTTTTGTGATTTAGCAGGAACCCCTCTAAGGGTCACTAGTAGTTTTGGAGTAGTGCCTGAGCCATCTACTCTTATTTTACTGGGTTCAGGTTTTTTAGGTTTGGCTGGATTTGCTAAATACAAATCAAGAAAGAAAAGATAAAAAAAGAGTTTTAAAAGACCTCAACTCCTGTTGAGGTCTTTTTTATTGGAAAAATTTATCCTTCACCGGAAAAAGCCCGAACCCGCCGCCGGTGTGCAAAAAGATAACCTTCTCCTTTTTTGTAATTTTCCCCTTTTTCATCAAATCCACCATTCCATACATTGCCTTGCCCGTATAAACCGGGTCGATGAGTACTCCGGTCTGCGAGATAAAAGCTTTGATGAAATCAAGCTCCTCGACTCTGTTCAAAGCATATCCCCTACCCACATACCCTTCAATTACCTTAATCTCTTTCTCTTTGGATTTTACCTTTAATTTATATTTAGAGATGGTATTATCCAGAAGAGTGTAAATCTTTTGTACGGGATATGAGGGAAGAAAGCGAACATTAATTCCAATTATATCCGTTTCCCATCCACAGAGTTTCGCTCCGATAAAAAGACCGCAATAGGTCCCGGCAGAACTTAAAGCGGTAACTATCTTATCTATTTTAAGGTTTAATTTATCGACCTGTTTCTTCATCTCAAAAGCAGCTTTTATATAGCCCCAGACACCCAGGGGATTCGAACCACCTTCGGGTATGACATATGGGTTTTTCCCTTTAGATCTCAATTCAGAGGATATTTCCTCCATTATCCTTTCCACTCTATCATATTCCCTGGAGGGGATGAATCTAACCTCAGCTCCAGAAAGCTTATCCAGAAAAAGATTACCTTCTATTTCAGGCTCCTCGTCTCCAAAGAGGACTAACATGGATTTCAATCCCAGTCGAGCGGCTAAAAGAGCAGTTGCCCGCGCATGATTGGATTGAAAACCCCCGCAGGTAACCAGTATATCAGCTTTTCTCTTTAAAGCCTCACAGGCTAAGAGCTCTAACTTCCGGATTTTATTACCCGAAAGCCCGAACCCGGTCAGGTCATCCCTTTTAAGATAAAGCCGGTAACCTTCCGGGATAATCGAAATACCCTCGAGTTTCTCCAGGGGAGTAGGTGTCTGCGCCAGCTTCAAAGATTTGGGAAATGGAATTCTCATGCTGAATTTAATTTATTCCTCTTCAATTTATAAGGCAAGGAATTTCCTTTACAAATTTTAAGATTGGGCTTAAATTACCCTGTAAAATGAACCGTATTTTAGGAATAGATTTCGGAGAAAGGCGGATTGGTCTGGCATTATCCGATCCCTCGGGCATAATTGCACAGCCTTATATGACCTTTGATACCAGAAAAGACGGGGATTTCCTTAAAAAACTTGAGGAGCTGATCGAGGAAAAAAATGTAAAAGAGATAGTACTGGGGATGCCCAGGAATATGGACGGCTCCCTGGGCGAGAAAAGCGAAGCGGTCCTCGAGTTCTCCAGAAGACTCTCGGAAAAGCTCAGGATTCCGATAACATTCAGGGACGAAAGATTAAGCTCGGTTGAATCCTTGAGGGTCTTAAGAGAGGCTGGCGCCAGATTACTTAAACACAAGAAAGCTGTGGATAGTATTTCTGCTGCTTTGATCCTCCAGGGATACTTAGACAGTCTCAAGAAAAACAATGAGGAGCCAGAAACTTAAAAGCCTGATTTACCAGTGGATAGTTTATCTACTCTCCAGCATACTCATTTTTCTTTCCTCGCTTCTGCTTCTGGCAGCAGCTTTAATCCTTAACCTTTTTCGTTTAATAAAAAAATTACCTTTTTTTTTCAAAAAGAAAACCCGATTTGCGATTTTGCTTTCTTCGATTGCAGTCCTGTTGTTATTAATTGCCTACATCTTCTTTTATCCTCTGGGCTGGGAGAAAAACAAGGATACCCTTCACGTGATGGTGGAAAAAGGTGACAATTTTCCTGAAATCTCCCGGAAGTTAAAAGACTCGGGACTCAGATTCAATTCCCAGGCACTTTACCTGAGTTCCGTGCTGTTAAAAATCGACCGGAAGATATTTCCCGGAAGGTACGACTTTCAGAAAGGTATAACTTTATCCGGCGTTTTAAAAAAATTCTATGAAAAGGGAATTTCCGCTATAGATGTAACCATTCCCGAGGGGTATAACCTCTATCAGATAGCCGGGATTTTAAAAAAGGAAATAGACTTAGACTCTGTCCAGTTTGTCAAAACCTGTTTTGACACCGGCTTAATTCGCAGGTTAGGTCTCAAAGCTAAAAGCCTGGAAGGTTATCTTTTTCCTGATACCTATAAGCTTTACTGGAAAATGGAACCGGGCAAAATCATCGAGATGATGGTGCAGGAGTTTAACCTGATTATAACCGATTCCCTGAGAGCTCAGCTGAATGAGCTGAAATTGAGTCTTCACAAAGTACTGACTGTAGCCTCCTTGGTGGAATCAGAGGCTAAAATCGATGAGGAAAGACCCCTGATCTCTGCGGTCTATTATAATCGCTTGAAAATCGGAATGGCACTGCAGTGCGACCCTACAGTTATCTACGCCCTGGGCGGATTAGATAGACCCCTGGTTCTTAAGGACCTGGAAATAGATTCGCCGTACAATACCTATAAACATCCAGGCCTTCCCCCGGGTCCTATAAATAATCCCGGCAAAGCCTCTTTGATAGCAGCCTTTTTCCCGGCAAAAATAGATTATCTGTATTTCGTAGCAAAAGGGGACGGGTCTCATTTCTTCTCTGTGGATTTAGAAGAACATAACCGGGCAAGAGCTAAAATTAAAAGGGAAAATAAAAGTTAGAAATCATCCTGTTAAGCACTTATCTAATAAGCCCACAGCCTAATGCCGATTATCCCCCAGTAACCAAGATATAAAGTCATCCCAAAACAGGCTGAGGAAAGTATAACTGCATATATTCGGGCATATATATTAACCATCTTAAAGAAGCTTCTGTATGAAAAGAATAGACTCAATGCCGAAAATCCGGCAAAAATCAATGTGGAAATAAAAAATATTACATTAGGAGCAGTCAGCGAGCCAAATTCAAGTAAATCCTGATTGGCAACTGCTAATCCCCCAAGTACCAGAGAAACCACCGCCAGAAGAGGGATTATTCTCATCCTTAGATATTTTGACCTGTTACCTTTGTTCTTAAATTTTTTGTAAAGGTGAACGGGAACCCAGAAAATTGAATAAGCAATTGAAGAGAACATGACCGTAAGTGCACCAAAAAATAAAACCCGATAGACTAAAGGCTTCCAGCTGCCGGTTTTTTCGAAATAAGACCCCGCAGTTGTATATATCATCTTGCCATCCGAGATTTCTATAAAGACCCGGCTAACAGCAGGCTGATTTGATAGTCTAAACATATTCTGGGATACAGGAATCAACGGTGTTTTCCCAGAATCGAAATATTTCTGATAGAGGGTATCATTCTCAAATGATATGGTTACTCCCCCTATTAAGATATCTATGAATTCAGCTATCCGCATCCTCGAACTGCGCAATTCATAATAACCACAGTAATTTTTGAGCTGATTCTCTGAGACCTGAGTTGGTTGAATAACTGGAGCTTTCATATTACAAACCATAAAACGTTCAACCAGCTCAATTATGTCGCTATAGATAAATCGACCGAACCTGTTAATCATCACCACGTAACCTACTCCACAGTCCAGGTTATAGGCATACTCCACGTTAAAACCGGGAACAAGTCCGCCGTGGGTATACCATACCTGGTTATTTCTGTATGTTGTTCCGATCCCGAAACTGTATCCCCCTTTCACTCCGGCTCTTGCGGCGATAGTAGCGGTAGATTGCCCTACTCTGTCAAGCAACTCACTTTTAATCAACTGCTTGTCTCCGACTTTTCCCCGGTTAAGCATAAACTGTAAGAACAGAGCCATCTCCTTGACAGATGAGTTCATTGCTCCTGCTGGTTCTTCATAATCATACCAGTAAGGAACAGGTCTCAAATCATCCCCATAACCTGAAGAGAGCAGCTGTTTATTTTCACTGGCTCTGCCAATAGTGGAAGTTTCCATACCTATCGGTTCCAGGATAGCCTGCTTTATATATTCATCATACCTCTGCTCGCACACCTTTTGCATAATATATCCTGCAAGTGTATAACCGGGACTTGAGTAACTAAAACGTGTGCCCGGCTGCCAGCGAACTTTACGCCAATCAGCTTTATCCTCCAGAGCTTTCTGCAATGATTTCAATGGTCCTTTAAAGTAAAACCAGTTCAGATGCGAGTCATCAAAACCGGCTGTGTGCTCAAGCAGATGAACGACCCTGACAGGGTGAGTTTCCTGCCAGGGATTGGATATTTCAATCTCCGGTGCGATCTCTTCTACCGGTGTATTGAGATCGATCTTCCCTTCTTCAAGCAGTTTAAGAAAACCTAATCCTGTAAAACTCTTGGTACAGGAGCCTATACGAAAATGGGTGTTCTCTGTTACCAGCTCACCAGTATCCAGATTAGCCAGTCCAATGCCCCCTGCCCAGATAATGGAATCTTTAGACACCAGGGCGATGGCAATACCTGGTATTTTCTCTATTTTTATCAGACTATCTACTTTTGCTATTAATTCCTCAATCGACTTCGGGGTTTCAGTTTTGGTATCGGAACCTGCAAGTGTTTGCGAATATAAAAATGATAAGATTACAAAAAACAAAATTGATAATACCTGAAAATTTTTTAGAGGAATACTCATCCTTTTCACTTTAATCTTCCTTCATCAGTTAAGTTAAGCGGTTTATTTCTGCTTGGTTTTATAAAATAATTCAAACCCATAAATAAATTCCCTGCTCTTTGTATTAGACTGAACAGGTTATGAATTGTTTCAAAAAATAACCTGTATAGTACTGGTTTAATCCAATCAGTCTCAAGAGATATTAATTCCTCTTTACAAAAAATATTTCACCCATCATATTCAGGTGAAAGGTTAAATATATGCGCACCGGAATAGCCCATCTTCCCTTACATGGTGGAAAAGCACCAGCCTGGCTTTTCCAGAGGATGAAAAAACTGGCAAGGGAGATTACTATAATCATAGTATCAGATTTTGGAGCAGATGAGTTCCTGAAAAGGCTCTCTGACCCTTTCTGGTTTCAATCCTTTGGCTGTGTGCTCGGATTTGACTGGCATTCATCCGGAGTTACCACCACGGTAGGAGGTGCACTGAAAGAAGGGCTAAAGGGGCTGGAGAAGGATTTGGGCTTGGCTGTTGCCGGAGGTAAGGGGGGAACTTCGCGGAAAACTCCCTCAGAGATCGAGACTTTCGGTGAGGTTTTTTCTTTTCCTCAGGAGAAGATAAATAATCTGGTATATGCCTCAAAGATGAGTGCCAAAGTGGATACTTCTGTCTTGCAGGATGGTTTTCAGCTTTATCATCACAATTTCATATTTACCAGAAGGGGTGATTGGGCTGTATTCCAGCAGGGGATGAATCCGGATTTAAAAGCTGCACGCAGGTATCACTGGCTTTCCTCCTCCTTGAAAGATTTCGTGGAAGAACCTCATACCGCTATCTGCACTGAAAAGAAATCAACTGCTTTAGATTTAACCGCAAAGGAAAGTAAACAAACCAGAGAGTTAGATGTTGAATTAGTCAGGGATAATTTTCCTGCTTTATTGCAGGACCTGAAGAGATTAGACACCCTGATTCTGCCGATGTCCCATCCCATCTATCCGGTAAATTTTGATGTTAAAAGACTGGATAAAATCTTAAGAAAGATAAATGAAAAAAGACCTGAAGATTTTGAGAGGATGCTGGGATTATCTGGTGTGGGACCCAGGACTATTTTAGCCTTGACCTTAATCTCCGAGCTAATCTATAGCACCAAACCCTCCTGGAAAGACCCAGCTAGATATTCCTTTGCCCATGGGGGAAAGGACGGCTACCCCTACCCCGTTCAAAAAGAAACCTATGACAAGTCTATTGAGATTTTAAGCAAGGCTATAAATAAATCAAAGATCAATAGGTCTGAAAAGATAAAAGCCTTGAAAGCCTTAAACCAATGTTCTCCTTTTTAAATTAAATCTTTCCAGAAGTTGAGTATTTTTTAAAATCTCCCTTGACTCCCCTTTTTCAGAAAGCTCCCCCTTCGAGTTCATTAAATAAAGGGAATCGGCAATCTCTGAAACCAGCTCCACGTCGTGCAGGGCAGTGATTAAAGTAGTACACCGGGACAGGTTTATCTCCTTTAAAATCTGTATGATCTCCTCTTCAGATTTTGGGTCTAAATTGCTGAATGGTTCGTCCAATATCAATATCTCCGGCTCCAAAATCAAAGCTCCGGCTAAGGCTACTTTTTTCTTCTCTCCCCCGGAAAGATAATGCGGAATTTTATCTTTCAAATGGGAGATCTCAAGCTTTTGCATCACTCTATCTGCCATCCTCTCGGCATCCTCTGTCCTGTAACCGTAATTTAAGGGAGAGAAGATAATATCGTCATAAACCGTAGGACCTATCATCTGCTCATCCACCTCCTGCAGCACCACCCCGATTCTTCTTCTCATCTTTTCAAATTCCTTTGACGGGTTAAACCCGAATACCTCTACCTCGCCCTCCTTGGGCACCAGGATACCCAGGATGTGTTTTAACAAAGTAGTTTTTCCGCAACCATTCGGTCCTAAGACTGCAACCTTCTCACCCTTTCCCACCAGAAAATCCAGACCGCATATCTTGATCTCGGTTTTATCCTGATAGGTATGGCTAATGCAGTGAACCCTGACTACTGTTTCTTTATCCAAGTGCAGAACCTCCGGTGATGCACTATCTTTCCCTGAAAACCCCTTATCCTCAAATTTTCGTAGAACCTCTGGCTATCATCTATCCCTTTGAGGAGCAGATAACCAAAAGCTCTTGCCAGATTAAACAGGCTGCGTTTCGGATGCTTGAGCTGAAACCCTCCCCTTAATTTAAATCCGCTCCTGATATCATCGAAAACTGAAAAGAGTATGAAAACCGAACGGTAGGTCATAAATAACACAGTGATTATAAATTCAGGGAAGATTTTTCCTAAACTGGCAAATATACAGGGGAAGGGGGTGGTGGAGAAAAGAATTATCATAGTAGTTGCGGTTCCCAGAACCCTTAAAAGAATTATAAAAAACCATTCCCATCCCCTGCCCAAGCTGGCATAAGCAAAAATCAGTGTAAATATCAGGGGGAATAAGGAGAGCAAGAATATCCTGTGAAAAGGTAATTTTGATAAGAGAATTATCAAATAGAGAAATAACAAAATTATAACCAGAAACAAAACTTCCTTAACCAGGATAATAATCCCGATAAGTAAAAGAGAAAATATCAATTTTAATCCAGGAGAAGTTCGGTGAAAAAAGCTATTTCCACCAGTGGCTAAATAATCCAAATAGGCTAAATCCATCTATACGCCCTCAAATATCCTGGGCCTGACCTTGTGCAGGTAACTCAAAATCCAGCCGCTTATCAGACCCTCCAGTATCCAACCTATAGAACCAAAACCCAGGATTAAGACTGCGAATTTCCTGAAATCAAACTCAGTTGATAATTCTCCGGAGTGTTCCCCGCTCTCACCAGTCTCAAATTTCAATAAGCCTTTGTCTGTATCCAGATGTTCCTTATGACCTATGTTAAAGGCAGAAGATATATCCATTGTTCCCAGAGCAACAATTGTCAGGGCAATGAATGTCGAGAGAAAAAGTGTAAGGATAGCTGATAAAAACCCTGCCAAAAATATCCTCTTAGTAATAAGCCACAGACTTCTAAAAAGAAAATATCCCAGGACCCCCTCGGTTGTGATAATCAGGCTGTTTAAACCAACAACCGTTATCCCTCCATGACCAAAAAAAGCCAGGATAAGATTAACCACAAAGGAACAGAGAATAAACCAGGCAGGACCCAGGATTATACCCGAAACAATTGATAAATTAATATGGTAAAGAATCGGCACTATCTCTAAAGACATCGAGATGATCATAATGGAGGCTAACATGCCCAGAAGTGGTATTTTGCTGGACATCTTATCCTTTTTAAAATACTCCCTGAATACGAGTAACAGGATAACAATGAAAACCCACCCCGCCAGCCAGAGCCAGGCTGGAAGAATGCCATCAGGAAGGTGTATATGAGACATTTTTTAATTTAAAAATTATACTTTTCTTTTTTATTCTGCTTTTAAAGCCTTACACAGAGCTTGCGGGTTATTAGATGTTAAAACATATTCCTTTTTTTTACCTATAATTTTTATTCTCACACCCTTACCAAAACGGGTATTATAACAGACAGTTCCATCCGAACCCCAGCGTATGCCTATTCCTCCATATCTGGAGAATGTGATTCTGGTTTCCTCGCAGGATGCTATTTCTGAAAGTAAAAACCCTTTTTTAAAAATCCCGAATCCAAACTCTAAAAATCTGCCCTGAACCTTGATCTCCAAACTGTGGAAATTGACATACATAAAGATGATTAGCAAGCCTATAAAAATCAAAAGAGGGGTTATCCAGAATGTAGTTTCAGGGTCTCTGGGAGAAAAAATCAAACCCAGGAGAATCCCGCCAATTCCGATGAGAAAAAGATATTTAATCCACCAGACCAAATTCTGTGTTTCCTTATAGAACATAAGTCTAACTTCTTCAAGTTTGTATCTAAAATAAAGATTTTTTAACTTGACACAAGAGATTTCTTTAGTTAAGATAATCTCAGGTTATGTCAGATACATGAAGCCATCCAGAATTCGCTGGATGGCTTTTTATGATTTTGAGGAGGTTCTTATGAGGTGCTATATTAATCAGGAAAATCTTAAGGAGAAAACAAAAATCTGGTTAAGAAAAATCTCCCCCTATAATATCCATAGGTTAGAGCTGAATTTAAGAAAAGCTGCTCTCCTGGTCATCGATATGCAGAATTTCTTTTTAGAACCACAGTCCCATTCTTTCATATGTGCGGGAGTGACTGTGCTTCCCAATGTCAAAAAACTGGTTAACTTTTTCCGCCAGAGAAAAAGACCGGTAATCTATACCTGTCATGTTCATCACCCGCAGGGAATGGATGCTGGAATAATGGGCTGGTGGTGGCAGGATATGTGCAGGGAAGGGACAGAAGAAGCAAAAATCTTCCCTGAAATAGAGCCCCTGCCAGAGGAGAAATTAATTAATAAACATCGATACAGTGCCTTTTATAACACAGACCTGGAGACGATCCTGCGATGCTTAAAAATAGAGGACCTGGTTATCAGCGGGATTATGACTAATATGTGCTGTGAGTCAACTGCCCGGGATGCCTATTTCAGAGACTATCGCATTAAATTTCTGGCAGATGCAACCGGGACGGTATCTGAGGAAATGCACCTTGCCTCCCTGTTGAACCTGTCTTATGGATTTGCTGATGTTTGCACCACCGGGGAAATCATAAGTACAAAATAAAAGGTTACTGAATTTTTTTAACAGGTTTTGTTTTCATTACACTTAATTTATGAGAAAATATAAGGTTTTATTCTTAAATTCAATCCACGAAAATGTATGGGGGGGTGGAGAAAATCTGATTTATAACTTCGCAACCCATCTTGTCAGAAGGGGTCATAAGATTTGGGTTGCGGGAAGAAAAGGAAGCGAATTCCTTAGTCCTTTCACAGGTGATGATATTAATTTGATCCCTCTGAAGATCAGGGGAGATTTCGATCCCTGGAATATTTTCTTTTTATCCAGATTTATGTTAAAAGAGAAAATAGACTTTTTGTGGGTTAATTTCAATAAAGATTTGAGAATGGGTGGAATAGCCTCCCTGTCTGTTCCAGGCGTGAAGATAATCTGGGGAATGGGTGTGTGTTTACCCAGAACCTCTTTGCTTCATAAAATCACCGGTAGATACCTGGTAGATAAAATAGTAGTTCCCAGTCAAAGTTTAAAAGACCAGCTCAAAAGGTTTCCCTGGATAGGGCAGGACAGAGTAGAAGTCATCCTCAACGGGATAGATCTTTCCTGTTTTGACCTGGATATAAAGAAAGCAAGAGATACACTTTTCCAGCGTTATAAAATCGATGCGAAACAAACCCTGATTGGGGTTCCTGCAAGATTAGTTAAAGCCAAGGGCCATCAATACCTGCTCCGGGCTTTACCAGAGGTAATTCAATTTTTTCCTGATATTAAATTATTTATTGCCGGTGATGGTCCAGAAAAAAGTAATCTGGAGGAGTTGTCTGATCAACTAAAACTGGGTGATTATGTCATTTTTGCTGGTTATTTAAAAGAGATATTTGAGACTATGGCAGGTTTTGACCTTCTGGTTTTACCTTCGGTCATTGAGCCTTTTGGTCTGGTATTAGCAGAAGGAATGGCTTTGCAGAAACCGATTGTTGCTACCCGGGTTGGGGGAATTCCTGAAGTAGTTGAGGATAAAAAAACTGGCATCCTGGTTCCTCCAGAAAACCCCCATGCCTTAGCTCAGGCTATTGTTAAGCTGCTTAAAGATAAAAGCTTAGCCTCACAATTGGGACGAATTGGAAGGGAAAGAGTAGAAAAGCATTTCACTATAGATAAAATGATAGAAAGAATTGAAGAAATGTTTGGTGAAATGTCTGCAAATAAATAGGCTCTGTCTTTTGGACAGAGCCTTCATTTTAATAAATCAAAATTTTTATTTCTTACCAGAAGCAGTGGTTACTCCCTGATAAACCAGTGGAATAGTAATCCTTGTTTCTTCCTTACCTGTTAATTTTATGGTAAAGCAGGTTTTAATACCTTCTTCCGGTAATTTTAACTTTGGTTTTACTTTTATCCTTATAGATTTGCCCGGTTTGAGCTTTTTATCCAGCTCAATTTTAAAATATTTACCTGGGTCATCTATAAGAGAGACTTTGTAAGTTTCTTCACCTTCATTTTTCAAATAAATTATTTTCCCCTTTGGTTTACTCTCGTTAACCACAGTGAAATCCAGAGTAGGTGAAGATAAGATTACTTTAAAAGTAGTATCCTCTTTTGGTACTATCTGAGCCTGCAACGTCACTCTCTTGCTTATATTAGTTGTATCTTTATATGATATAGTAGCAGATTTGTTTACTTTTCCAGGAGCAATCCCGGAATGATAACTTACCACAAGCTCTGTGCTATCACCGATAGCCAGCTCCGTCTTTTTTAATGGAGCTTTTGTGCACCCTCAAGCCACACTTACACTTAGACCTCTGAGGGTGTCCGTTCCTGTATTCTTCAGCCAGAACTTATGATAGAGAAAAGCATTCTGTGGTACTCTACCCCAATCCCAGCTGGTTTCAGAAAGCTCTAATTTCGGAGTACCTGCTTGTAAGTAAACCGGAAGTAACAGCAAAATTAGAAAGAGAACTGATGACAAAAACCTGTTTTTTTTCATCTTCACCTCCTTATCAAATCAGGATACCTGTTAATCTATATTACGGAATAAATTACAAAAACATAAGTATCTTAGAGAAGTCAAAAATTCAAAGCCTCTTATATCTTTATTTACCTTTAACTGAAGTCGTAACTTGTGCACCAGGTTTTTCCTTTTTAATTGGAATAGTGATCCTGAATTCCTTTTCCCCTTCCAACTTCAAGGTGATGGATTTCTTAATGACAACGGGAATATTTTTATTAACCGCTTTTACTTTTAGGTTGATTTTTTCTCCTGGCTTAAGGGTTTCACTGCTCAGCTTAGCCTCAAAAAGATCTTCTGGGTAATCGAGGATTTGGAATCTATACTCTCCCTTACCGGTATTTGTAAACTCAACCTTTCCTTCTTTTATTTTTCCTTTTTTCTCCTCAACGAACTCTAATATATAGGGATAATAGCTCAGGGTAAGCAAGGTATCCGGTTTGGATTTAATCTCTGCTGTCACTTCTATCCTGTTATAGCCTGAAGAAACATCATTTGAAATAACCTCGACATATTTCCTTTCCCTGGTTCTCGCAGGACCAGTGCTATAACTTATTTCCAACTCAGTGCTATCACCGATAGCCAGCTCCGTCTTTTTCAGTGGAGCCTTAGTGCAACCTCAGGGAGTTTTAACACTGATATCCCTTAAGATATCCGACCCGATATTCTTTATCCAGAAAACATGCGTAACTGTAGATTTCTGCGGAGCTAACCCGAAATCCCAAACCCTTTCAGAGAAATCGATCTTGGGTTCTCCAGCTAAAGAAAAAGGGTAAAGAAGAAAGAGAAAAAGTATCAATGTAAATAAGCTTTTCAACCTCACTTTGCCTCCTTAAATCTCAATCTTATTATAATTTAAAGATAATTTTTGTCAACAATTTTTATATCCTGAGATTATGTCGCTACTTCGGATTAAAGATTAATCCACAGGATATAAAAACCTGCAAAAATTATCAGCAAACCACTTGCCTTTTTGGCTATATTCGAAAAATTCGTTATTCCCCTAGATTGAGCAAAGCTCTCCACAAAACCAGCTGAAATTCCGGCTATAATTATTAAAGCACAGTGCCCTATGGCATAAACAAAAAGGAGTGAAACTCCATAAACAATCTTAGCCTTTGTTGCCACAAAAGCTAAGATAACTGCTAAAACCGGAGTAGCGCAGGGGGAAGAAACCATTCCGAAAAGGAGCCCTAAAAGAAAAGCACCCAGTACCCCTTTATGTTTAGTTTTCAATTCCACAGTTCTGGGAAACGGAACTTTAATCAGACCTAAAAGATATAAACCCATAAGCAGTGCAACCCCGGCAGCTAAGAAATACCATAACTTCCCCACATCCCCAAAAAGACGTCCCAAGAGGGAGGCAATTGCCCCCAATATCGTGAAGGTTATAGATAATCCAAAGGCAAAAGTTAAAGAGTAAAGTAAAGCTTTCTTCTTATTACCTTCTGAATAACCTCCCACAAATCCAATCACCAGTGGAATAATTGCCAGAACACAAGGGCTGGAAGCAGACAAAATACCGCCAAAGAAGATCAAGATATAGGCTAAACCAGGAGCATTATTTATTACCGAGGATATATTTGCTAAAAAGGAATCCATTTACTTCACTCCTATCTCCTTTAGCTTCTGCTCAATGGAAAGTTTATCCATAAACCCTTCATGCCTGTAAACCTCTTTGCCTGTAGCATCATAGAATATCTGAGTGGGAATTAGTCTAATCCCGTATCTCCTGGCTTCCTGCGGCTCATATCTGAGGTCAATGACTTTGACAATCGCTCTACCTTTGTATTCCACGGCTATCTCGTCAAGGATAGGCTTCATTTTTATGCACGGAATACAGGTCCCCCTGCCTAAATCTATCAACATGGGCAAATCCTCTATCGATTTACCTTGAGGATCTGGTTTTGAAACTTCGTTTGATGTCTGGAAAGCAGGTTTTTCTTCTTGATGATTAGCAGTTTTAATTAAAACCAGCGCAATTACTGCTACAATCAAGACACCTATGATTAATACATTTGGTTTCAGGTACAATCTGTTATCTCCTCTTGGTCTTAGCAACACCCTTTTCTGAATGCCTTCAAGATTTCCAGAGGTGGAAATACAATGGCTTTTGGCTTACATTTCAGCGCACAGGTACTGCACCCTACTTCACAGTTAAAAGGATTTGCCACTTTTACCTTATTTGTTTCCTCAACATATTCATATACTCCGAAGGAGCAGAAAGTTGAACAAGCCTTGCACCCATCACAGAGTTCCTCCATAATGGTAGGAAACCAGGGAATCTCCTCTCGGGGTATTCCCTGCCAGGTTTTTAATTTCTTAGCACTTTTTTTGCCACTAGGACTTTTTGAAATGCAGAATTTTTGATATTCCTGAAGGAAAGCCTTAGCATAGCTCTTCTCTGCAGCTTGTGGGATATAGTTGTGTTCCTTTAATCTATCTAACAAATAATTTTCTAAGTCCTTATCCGGTTTTTTACCCGCTTCAAAAAGCTCAGCAAAAATTTCCTCTACTCCGACTATCCCTATCAATTTACCTTTAATTGAGACAAGTTTCGATTTCATCTGTGCTTACCTTTAGTATAGACCTTAACTCTCTTCTTTTTCTAGAAGTTCTTTAATCTCCTTTATAGAAGGTACTTTCCCTTGAAATTTTACCTTCCCGTTTATAATCAGAGCTGGGGTAACACTGATACCTCTGTCAATGATCTGGAAAACATCTGTGATTTTGCTAAGTTCTGCTTTCAACTTCAGCTCTTCCAGCACTTGTTTTACCTTATCAAAAGTATTATCACACTTAAGGCAGCCGGGTCCAAGCACTTCGATTTTCATTATGCTTAATTTCCTTTACACCTTACTAAGCCATCCTTTAACCTCGGTCAGGCCAGGAACCCTACCAGAGCACAAGACCTTTCCGTTGATAACCAGAGCCGGGGTCATAAGCACTCCATACTGCATAATGGATTTAATATCCTTGACTTTAGATATCTCCGCTTCTTTACCCAGTTCCTTCAAGGTCCTTTCCACGATCTCATATAGCTTCTCACATTTCATACACCCGGGTCCTAAGATTTCGATTTTCATCTTGGAGTCTCCTTTATTTTGATTTTTTCTCACTTTTTCCCTCTTTTTTGCCGAGGACAAAACTCCGGAGCTCTTTTTGGAAATCAATCAGAAATTTATCTTCATCCTCACAGAATTCCCATACCGATTCGACTTCTTTAAATTCCTCTTTGCCTTTGAGGAATTTCTTGAAACCTAAAGCAGAGCCGAAGATTTTGTATTTTTGGGCGACCGAGGAGTCTTCATCGGTATTGCATTCCTTGAAGATAATTCGTCGATCTTTATACAATTTAGGGCAGAACTTCTCTATCCCTTTCTTGGAAAAGTTACCAACGTTTATACAGCAGGAACACTGAGCCGTGGGATGAAAATGTATAACTAATAGACTGTCATATTCTAAAATTAAGGTAGAATCTGCAGCCTCTTTGCCTTTACTATTTAACTCCTTCTGGGTATAGCCAAACCCTCCTTCTAAAAGAAGGATGGATGTGCAGAAAAAAGAGAATAAAAGAATTTTTTTAATCATTTATTTAAAAAAAGTTTCCAAAAATCATTCCGCTTATAGTTGCCATTATCACTACCAGGAAAACATAAACTCCAGTCTTCTTAAAGCCCATTATTCCTGCAATTACAATCATATTGGGAAGACTTAAGGCTGGTCCAGCCAAAAGCAAAGCTAAAGCCGGGCCTCTGCCCATACCTAAATCCATCAAGGCTCGAATGATGGGAACCTCGGTCAAAGTTGAAAAATACATTAAGGCTCCAAAGAGGGAAGCTACAAAAGTTGACTTCAGTCCATTTCCCCCTAACCAGCTTTCAACCACTGTTTGGGGAAGTAACGATCTTATTATCCCCGCTACAAAAACACCTGCAATAAGAATCGGAAAAATCTTTTTGAAAAGGTCCCAGGTTTGTTCCATCCAGGATTTTAACTCATTTTTCGCGAACCACCGATATAGGATCAAACCCAGTATTACCAGAAGCACTCCAGTTATTAACCATTTCCTGGCAGCGCCGAAAACCAGAATTCCTACTAAAATAGCAAAGTATAGCAGGGTTATACTCTGCGGCTTTGTTCTCCCCTCTTCTTGTGGTAAAACCAATTCACCTGGATTATTTACTTTCTCTAACTCCTCTTTTCTCCAGATAAAAGCCATAATCAGTCCGATAACTATGGAAAAAACAACAGCTCCGACTGCTCTGGCAAAACCTAAATCCAGACCTAACAGTCTGGCGGAATAGACAATTGCTAAAATATTTATGGCAGGACCAGAGTAAAGAAAAGCAATAGCCGGGCCCAATCCTGCTCCTCTTTTATTAATTCCTGCAAAAAGGGGCAGGATGGTACAGGAGCATACCGCCAGAATAGCCCCGGAAACTGAGGCAACAGAGTAGGCCAAGACTTTGTTTGCACTGGCTCCGAAATATCTCATCACCGAGGCCTGGGATACAAAGACTGCAATTGCACCAGCTATAAAGAAAGCAGGAACCAGACACGTCAAAACATGCGCGGAAAGATATTCAATTAATGCACTAATGCCGCTATTCAAGACCTCAACTAAACCCAACCTATGCTCCTATCTAAATTACCTTAACCGTTTTTGCCTTCTCCTTCACCTGTATTCTAATGATCTCATCAACCAAATGAAGAAGGTCAAACACTCTTTCATCTTTAATCCGGTAATAAATCGAAACGCCTTCCCTGCGAGAGTCTAAAATCCCTGAATCTTTCAGGTGATTTAAATGTCTGGAGATAGTGGATTGGTCTTCTCCCATTTCCGGGATGATCTCACAGGCACATTTCTCTCCCTCTTTTAGAAAATATAAAATTCGTAGCCGTGTGGGTTGAGAGATAGCTTTTAAAAGACCACTCTCCAAAAGCAAGAGATTTTCATCTAACATTTTTTCAAACCCTTATATGCATTTATGCTCATAATTACATTATATACGCCATTATAATTTTAAGGTTTGTCTAATTGATTATCTTATTTAAAATTTTTTAAATAATTTTCTTATTTTCTCTAGGTTTGTTCGGGAATTGAAATTTACGAACAAAGAAAGTAAAGCTAAAAGCTTTACACCCCAACTTCTTTAAGGAATTCTTTCACCTTCTCCTCTATCTTATCCCTCACCTCTCTAAATTTATCTTTTGACCCACCTTTAGGGTCCTCTGTTTCCCAGTCTATTCTTTGTTTTGCTGAAACAAAAGGACAGATATCACCACAGCCCATACTAATGACATAGTCAAAATCTTTATAGGGAAGAACATCGAATCCTTTGGATTCATTCTTTGAGATATCAATCCCCTTCTCTTTCATAACTTCAACTGCTAATTCATCCACCTTTCCGGAAAGGTTTGAGCCAGCACTGAAAGCCTCGATTTTATCTTCGCCATAAAACCTGGCAAAACCCTCTGCCATCTGGCTTCTACAGGAATTATTAACGCACAGGAAAAGGACTTTTTTCGTCATCATCTCTTTGGAACAGTTATGAAAAATATTTTCTTTGAAACCATAGAGAGACATTAACCAAGCTGATGAGCACTGGGACCTCCACTAAAGGTCCTATAACTGCGGCAAAAGCGACACCGGATTTAATGCCGAAAACAGCCACCGCCACTGCAATGGCTAATTCGAAGTTATTGCTTGCCGCAGTGAAGGCAATGGTGGTGGATTTTGAATAATCTGCCCCGATTTTTTTCCCCATCCAGAAGCTTACCAGAAACATGACTACAAAATAGATGCATAAAGGTATCGCAATCCGCACCACATCTAAGGGAATCTTGACGATGTATTCCCCCTTGAGGCTGAACATCACCACAATAGTGAAAAGCAAAGCTATAAGAGTGATAGGACTGATTTTAGGGATGAACTTAGTATGATACCATTCCTTGTCCTTAAGCCGGATGAGTGTAAACCGGGTTATTATTCCTGCAATAAAGGGAATACCCAAATATATAAACACGCTTTTGGCAATCTGTCCTATGGTAATATCCACTATGCTTCCCTTCAAACCAAACCAAGCTGGCAGAACGGTGATGAACACGTAAGCATAAATGCTATAAAATATCACTTGAAAGATGCTATTAAATGCTACCAACCCGGCAGCATATTCTGTATCACCTTTTGCTAACTCGTTCCAGACAATCACCATAGCTATACACCTTG
>JAOUFL010000103.1 GCA_029858245.1 Candidatus Zixiibacteriota bacterium | reverse complement strand
ACTTTCCAGTGCAGTGAACCTTCTTAATCCTGAAAGCATAGTCATAGGTGGTGGGGCAGCTCTTTTTTCAGGAAGAGATTTTATCAAAAATATAAAAGCAGAGGTAAAGAGAAGGGCTTTTCCCTCAGCCACAAAACATTTGAAAATTTTGAAAGCTAAACTGGGTAATGATGCCGGCTTTATCGGAGCATCAATCTTGGGGGAGTATTAGAGAAGTAAAAATACCATACCATACAACTCTACTTTATTTTTCTTCGGACAGAACGATGTTCTGTCCCTGCAACTGATATCTGGTATCCCCATATTGCCCCCAACGTTGGATATTTTGACATTGCGAACCCGAAGGACGAAGCAATCCACTCAAAATATACAGATCGCTTCGTCATCCTATCTTTGGCGGGATTCCTCGCAATGACAGTATCGCATATTCTTCCTTTTAGAATAGAACAATGTTCAGCCCATATAGATACAATATGAAAAATTTTTTTAATTCTAATGCTTATTCTGATTTTCTTTGCTAAGGGGAAGGGTTTTATTTATATTGAATTGTTTCGTTAATCCCATAGAACGGGTTAGGGATTTTTTAAAATTTGACTTAAAAGCAGTGTTTGGCTTTCACCCGTAACCCACTCATTAGATTAACCTTAGAAAACCGATGTATGCAGAAGTAGCTTTTCCCATATCTTTAAGAAAAATATTCACTTATAGCGTCCCGGAGAATTTAAAGGAGAAAATAAAACCCGGGCAGAGGGCTTTGGTTCCTTTTGGCAGGGAGAGAAAACTTGGATTTATAGTAAGCACAAGCACCTCCTCAGAGGTCAAAAATGCAAAAGAACTTTTGGACCTTATAGATGAAGAGCCGGTTATCACAAAAGAGCTCCTTGAGCTTACCAGATGGGTTTCTGAATATTATTATTCCTCCTGGGGTGAATGTCTAAAAGCCGCACTTCCATCAGAACTTCAGGTGAGAAGTCTTCTCTGGGTTCACAAAAAAGAATCTCCTCTGCTGGAGTATGAGGAGAATAAAACAGAGTTTTACTTAAAAGAGAAAAAGATTTTAAATGCTCTTCAAGATAAAAGTCCACAGAAAATAACTTCTTTAGAAAAGAGAACGGGCTCAAAAGGGTTATATTCTGCTCTGCATTTCTTGGAGGAAAAAGGAAAAGTGGAATTATTTTACGAGTTGGATAAACCCAAATCCTCAGTAAAATATGAGAAGATGGTCTCATTAAAAGGGGATTTAACAGACAGTAATAAACTTATCAAAACTTATATCGACACCCTTAAGAAAAAATCTTCCAAAGAAGTTTCTGTGCTGGAGCTTTTACTGAAAGAGAACAGGGAACTTTCCATAAAAGAGATAAATCAGACCATAGATAAAGTCTCAGGAGTACTGATGCGGTTAGAGAAAAAAGGGCTGGTTAAATCGTATCACAAGGAGATACTCAGGGAACCATTCTGGAAAATGGATATCATATCCACTCTGGATTTTTCTTTCAATCCGGAGCAAAAACAAGTAATGGAAAGTCTGGAAAAAGCCCTGGAAGAAGGGAGACACCACCCCTTTTTGCTTTATGGCATAACCGGAAGCGGGAAAACTCTAATCTATATAGAGATCATCAGAAAAGTGCTGGAAAAGGAGAAAGAAGCACTGGTTTTAGTTCCAGAGATCTCCTTAACCCCCCAGATTATACATCGTTTTAAAGCTGTATTCGGAGATAAGGTCTGTACTTATCATTCACGCCTTTCTGCCGGGGAAAGGTTTGATGCCTGGAGGGGGATTAAGCAGGGTAAGTTCAAAGTTGTAATCGGAACAAGGTCTGCTATCTTTTTACCCTTCTTAAATCCCGGGATAATTATAGTGGATGAGGAACAGGATTTCTCCTACAAACAGAAAGAGCCGGATCCTAAATATAATGCGAGGGACCTGGCATTAGTAAGAGGAAAAATGAATAAAGCACTGGTAATCCTTGGTTCGGCTACTCCCAGCCTGGAGAGCTTCTATAATGCGGTAAAGGGTAAATATTCGCTGCTCCAGTTAACTTCAAGGGTTGAACAACAACCTCTTCCCCGGGTTAATATAGTGGATTTGAAGGAGGAGAGAAAAAAGGGTAACTACTCAGTACTTTCACATAAGCTTTCATCTGAATTGAAAAGGAAAATAGAAAGAGGGGAGCAGGTGATCTTATTTTTGAACCGCCGGGGATTTTCCAGCTTCATTAAGTGTGAGGAATGCGGTTACATTTTTCGCTGCCCGCACTGTGAGATCAGCTTGAATTTTCACAGGTCAGATTTCACTTTACGCTGTCATTATTGTAACTACAGGACCCGCTTAAGCCCGGTTTGCCCGAAGTGTTCAGGTAGCAGGTTCATCTACAAGGGGATGGGAACCCAGAGAATAGAGGAAGAAGTCAAAAAACTTATTCCCGAAGCTAATCTCCGCCGAATGGACCAGGATACAACCAACAGAAAAAATTCGCACCGGGAGATACTCAGTAGTTTTGCCTCCAGGGATTTCAACCTTCTTCTGGGAACACAGATGGTAACCAAAGGACTTGATTTTCCGGATGTAACCCTGGTGGGGGTTATATTGGCAGATACCTCGCTGGATTTTCCAGATTTCAGAGCAAAAGAAAAAACCTTTCAACTGTTGACCCAGGTAGCCGGAAGGGCAGGAAGGGGTAAGTTAGGCGGGGAGGTCATTCTCCAGACATATTACCCTGAGGATTGGGCTATCAAACTATCCGCAGAGCAGAATTTCCTGGATTTTTATGAAAGAGAGGTCAAGGAAAGGGAGGAACTTTTTTATCCCCCATTTAGCCGATTAGTTTTAATAAGGTTTCAGGGTAAAGAGGAGAAGAAAGTTCGAAAAATCGCTGAGGATTTTGGAAAAAAATTATCTTCAAGTCTAAAGTCTAAAGGCTATAGTCTGAAGTCATATCAGATATTAGGTCCAGCGCCAGCACCTCTTGTCAGGATTAAAGATCATTATCGCTATCAGATATTGATAAAGACAAAAGATGTGCGGGTTATTACCAAAAAAATTGATCTGGTTTTTGAAAAGGGAAAAGATAAGATATACTCCGGTGTAAGGATCTCAGTTGAAGTTGATCCCGTGGAGATAATGTAGATTTATTCTTGACAAAGATTTTACATCTGGTTAAGTTAAAAATTTCGAAGGGAGTTAATATGGTAACCATAGATACTTTAAAACAGAATGAGAGAGTCGATGCTCTGATTACCAAAGCGGATCAGCTCCTGGGTGAGATCGGGTATACAGAGCATGGTCAAAGACATGCCAGTTTATCTGCTAATATAGCCTATAATATAATGATCCGCCTGAAAAAGCCTGAAAAACAGGCTCATCTGGCGGCAATAGCAGCCTATCTGCACGATATCGGGAATGTTATTAACCGTGATTACCATGCACAAACCGGTGCGGTTCTGGCTTATGATATACTTAATGAAACCGGGATGCCTTATCAGGATGTCCTGGAGGTGGTTGCAGCTATTGGGAATCACGACGAAAATGATGGTCAGCCGGTAAGTGATATCTGCGCGGCTTCAATTTTAGCGGATAAGTCTGATGTGCATAGCTCACGGGTGAGGAACCTGAATATGATCAAACAGGACATTCACGACCGGGTGAACTATGCAGCTAAAAGCTCATTTTTGCGGGTAGATGAGGATAAGAAAACCATTTCTCTGGAGATAAAGATTGATACCTCCATCTCTCAGGTGATGGAGTATTTTGAGATATTCCTCTCCAGGATGGTAGTGTGCCGCAGGGCAGCAGAATATCTGAAGATGAGATTTGAATTGGAAATTAATGGACAAAGATTGCTGTGATAAATGGAGTGTAAAGCTTTAGCTTTACTAGTTGCCCTTAGGGAGTTGTAAGGAATTTTTCAAAATGAGAAAGATAATCGACTACAAAAAAGCCGGAGTGGACATCAATAAGGCTGACCTGGCTAAAAACAGGATAAAAAAGTTAGTCCGATCGACTTTCGATTCAGGTGTCCTTACCGATATTGGTAGTTTCGGCGGGTTTTACGCTTTAACTCAAAGGAAATACAAAAACCCGGTTCTGGTATCAAGTACAGATTCTGTAGGAACGAAGTTGAAGATAGCTTTTCAGATGAAAAAGCATGATACTATAGGGGAGGATATAGTCAATCACTGCGTTAATGATATATTAGTTCACGGAGCCAAGCCCTTGTTTTTTCTGGATTACATCGGTATAGGAAAGCTTTACCCGGAAGTGATTCAGGAGATTATCAAAGGATTGGTTCGGGGTTGTAAGAAAAATAACTGTTCCCTTATCGGTGGGGAGATGGCACAGCTGCCTGAGTTCTACAAACCGGACGAATATGATCTGGTGGGTTTTGTGGTGGGGGTGGTGGAGAGGAAAAAGATAATAGATGGGTCAAAGATCGTCCCTGGTGATATACTACTGGGTTTGGGATCTAATGGTCTTCATACTAATGGCTACACTTTGGCTCGCAAGGTTTTATTTGAGATAGGTAAATACAAAGTTAATGATTATGTAAAAGAATTAAAAAATTCAACGGGTAAAGAGCTAATAAAGGTTCATAGATCTTATGTTAAATCGATTTTCAAAGTTTTAGAAAGGTATCAACTCAAAGGAATGGCACATATCACCGGAGGAGGGATTCAAGGTAATTTGATTAGAATTTTGCCAGAGGGTTGTCAGGCAATAATAGATGTTTCGTCCTGGAGCATTCCCCCGGTTTTTAGTTTCGTGCAGCGAACAGGAAGCATAGAGACTGAGGAGATGTTCAGAGTTTTTAATATGGGAATTGGCCTTATTTTAGTGATGTCAAAGCGTGATGCAGATAGAATCGAAAAAGAATTGAAGAAAAGCGGGGAGAAAGTCTACTGGATAGGGGAGATTGTATCTGGTAGAAAAGATGTCAAATTAATTAATTTTTAAGGTGAGAAGATGATTTTACTTCTGGTGATGGATGGTTATGGTATAAACCACAAAGAAGAGGGAAACGCTATAGCATTGGCAAGAAAGCCGCATTTAGATCGGCTTTTTGCAGATTATCCACATACGGTTTTGGGTGCTTCAGGTTTGGATGTGGGCTTGCCTGAAGGGCAGATGGGAAATTCTGAAGTGGGTCATCTGAATTTTGGAGCAGGAAGGATTGTATATCAGGAAATAACCAGAATCGATAAAGCCATAAAAGATGGCTCCTTCTTTCAGAATCAGGTCCTGCTTGAGGCAATGAACAAAGTCAGGGAAAATAATTCCGCTTTACATCTTATGGGTCTGGTCTCAGACGGGGGAGTACACAGCTCACTAAATCATCTGTATGCTCTTTTGAGTTTAGCTAAAGATAATGGGATCAGTAAGGTTTATGTGCATGCTTTTATGGATGGCAGGGATACTTCCCCCACAGCGGGAAAGGAATTCATCAAGGGGCTTCTGGAAAAATTCAGGGAATACAGAATTGGAAAACTATCCACCATTGTGGGAAGATATTATGCTATGGACCGGGACAAAAGATGGGAGAGAGTTGAGAAGGCATATCGCGCTATGATTTACGGTGAAGGGAAACTCTCTTCTGAACCGGTGAAAGCGGTTGAGGAATCATATCGGGAGGAGGTAACTGACGAGTTCATAAAACCTATTGTGGTCACAGAAGATGGTGATCCACTTTCCGGCAGGATAAAAGAAAAAGATGTAGGTTTATTTTTCAATTTCAGGGCTGACAGAGCCAGAGAGCTTTCCTATGTTTTAACTGACAAAGAATTCAGGGGATTTGATAAAGGTAATAATTTAGCCATTCATCTGGTTACTCTTACCCAGTATGATGAGAAGTTAAAAACATCTGTGGCTTTTCCACCAGTCAGGCTTAAAAATATTCTCCCGGAGGTTTTATCGAAAAAAGGGTTAAAGCAATTGCGCATCGCAGAGACTGAGAAATATGCTCATGTGACTTTTTTCTTCAACGGAGGTGAAGAGAAACCCTTTGAAGGGGAGGACAGGATTTTGATTCATTCCCCCAAAGTTCCAACCTATGATTTAAAACCGGAGATGAGCGCCTATGAGGTTACAGATAGTGCAGTACAGGAGATTTTATCAAGAAAGTATGATTTTATTTTGTTGAACTATGCCAATCCGGATATGGTAGGACATACAGGAATCTTAGAGGCGGCAATAAAAGCGATTGAAACTGTGGATGCCTGTGTCGGAAGAGTGGTAGATGCAGTTCAAAAAACAGGCGGGTTAGCAATGGTAACCTCAGACCACGGTAATGCGGAGATGATGGTGGATTATGAAAGCGGAGAGTCCTTCACTGCTCATACTACAGATTTAGTTCCCTTTGTCCTGGTAAAAGATGGGTTCAAAGGAAAATTAAGAGAAAAAGGTATTTTAGCAGATGTCGCCCCGACCATTATCTCTTTAATGGGAATTCCAAAACCTGCAGAGATGGATGGGGAGAATTTGATTATTCAGTAGAGACGCATGCCTTGCGTCTCTACAATTTATTATGAACCATAAAAAAACCTTATTTTATCTCCTTCTCTCCGCTCTTTTTTTCTCCTTATCCTTTCCTCCATTTCCTTCTGGTTTTCTGGCTTATTTCTGTCTGGTATTTCTGTTTTTTGCACTTCAAGGCAAGAGAGGAAAAGAATCTTTTAAACTGGGTTATATCTGGGGTCTGGTTACTAATTCCCTGCTTTTATACTGGATTACCTGGGCTACGCTTCCCGGAATTCTGGGCGCTATCTTAGCTTTATCTTTTTATACCGCCTTCCTGTTTCTGTTTTATTCTTGGGTTCAAAAAAGCTTAAAGGAAAAAGCTATCTTTTTTATGCCATTTTTATGGGTTATGATGGAATATGGCAGGTCACTTCTGGATATTGGTTTCCCCTGGCTTAATCTTGCCTATACCCAGACTTATTATCTGCCGCTTATTCAATATGCCTCTTTCACTGGTAATTACGGAGTTTCTTTTTGGGTTGTATGGGTAAATGTTTTAGTTTATTTTGGAATAAAGGCTTTCGGTTATCCCAAAAGATTTTTAGGTTCTCTTGTTTTATTATTTCTTTTATTTTCTATTCCATATTTATATGGTAAGAAGGTTTTAAACCAGGAGAAAGAAGATGAGAAGGTAAATATAGCTATGATTCAGGGGAATATTCCACAGGATGTCAAATGGGATTACGAGAAGATGGATTATAATTTTCAGGTTTTTTCAGACCTGACCAAAAAAATTGATGAAAAGGTTGACTTGATTTTATGGCCCGAGACTGCTGCTCCTTGCTATCTAAGAGCTGAGCCTAAATATTTCTCAATGGTCAGATCTTTGGCTGAAAGCCTTAATACACCGATTCTTTTGGGCACTAATGATTTCATTTTTATGGATAAAGATAGATACCTTTATTTCAATTCTGTTTTTTGTTTCAAACCTGAAAACCAGCCCGGTAAATATCAGGAAAATCCGGTGGTATATAACAAAATCCACCTGGTACCTTTTTCCGAATGGGTTCCTTATCACGGATTACTGGGGTGGCTTTATAATATAAAATTTGGTCTTTCGGATTACACACCGGGGAAAGATTATGTTATATTTGAAAATCCAAAAGGGAAGTTTTCAGCCCTGATCTGTTTTGAGGCGGTTTTCCCGGATTTAGTTCGCAAGTTCGTTTTAAAAGGAGCGGATTTTCTGGTAAACGTAACCAATGACGGGTGGTTCGGAAAAACCAGCGGACCATTTCAGCATGCACGGATAAATGTATACAGGGCAATAGAAAATAGAATTAGCATCGCCAGGTGTGCCAATACCGGTATCTCTATGTTTGTTGATCCTTATGGACGCATTAAATCCAGCACTAAAATATATGTTCAGGATATCTTAAAAGACGAGATTTCCAAAAGAAAAGAACTTACCTTCTATACCCGTTATGGAGATTATTTTGCCAGGGGAGTATTTTCGT
>JAOUFL010000219.1 GCA_029858245.1 Candidatus Zixiibacteriota bacterium | reverse complement strand
ATGCCGGCTCGACCGAGAGGATCTCAATGGCGGAACTGGAGCAGGAAAAGGGATTTCTGGAAATCGACTTGATTTCTAAAAGGACTTTGTTTCGCCCTGTACTTACACGCCCTATGATAGAGCTGCCTTCGATAAATGCAGAGAACAAGGAGCCGGATCAGATATTGAACGAAATAGAAAGCTTGCTGGAGAAAACGGATGTAAACGATAAAATAGTACGGTTGAGAATCAACCGGATACCAGCCCACGTTTATAACTCCATTAATTTCCGCAGATTAACAGAACTAAAAAACAGAGCATTTCACTTCGATTTAAAAATTGATAAGAAAGAGGAAAAGGATAAGGGCATTTCATCTCAAACCAGCATCGGGAAATTAAACGAGGAATTCGGACAGTTTCTCAAGGAATATGTGATAGAAGGTTTAAAAAGAGACAGGCTTCAGGAACTGGGAATAAAGTATCTGTCAGAGAAAAGGGGAGAAGAGGAATGAACAAGTTTAGCAGCCAAGCTGTTGAGGTAAAGTTTTAAGATTATATACTCAGGATTAAGATTATAATGTATTTGCAGTCAATTCAACTGGAGAACTACAGACGTTTTAAATTTGCCCAGATAGAGTTTCCGGATGGAGTAGTCGGCATAATCGGGAATAACGGTGCGGGTAAGTCCACTTTGATAGAAGCTGTGGCCTGGGCTTTATACGGAAATGCAGCTGCCCGGACCGGAAAAGAGGATATAAAAAGGCTGAACTCGAAACCGCAGGACATAAGCAGGGTTATTCTGGATTTCGAGCTACAGGGAGAAAACTACCGGGTGGTAAGAGAATTAAGAGGAGCAACTGCCCAGACGGATGCTTCTGTACTGGTCAACAGCAAAGTATCAGCCAGAGGTATAACCGCAGTTACGGATCTTATCGAGAAAACCCTTAACATGGACTACAGAGCTTTTATCACCTCATTCTATGCACCGCAGAAGGAGTTGAATGTCTTGTCTGATTTCTCGCCTTATAAGCGTAAAGAGGTTCTGGCTCGAATGCTCGGAATAGAGAAAATAGACTCGGCGCTTAAGAACCTGCGCAGAGATGCCAGGGATATAGACTTAAAACTTGAGATCAGTGAGGTTCACCTTAAAGATTTAAAAGAGCTGGAGAACAGAAAAAAAGAGCTGGCAGAAGAAAGCCGGGGATATTTAAGGAGAATACAGGAAGAAGAGAATTGCCTTAAAGCACAAGAGAACAGTTTGAAGATGATGGAAGAGGAGCTCAAGAAAAGCAAGGAAGATTTTGAAAAGTACAATAACATAAAAAGCGAGCTTTCAATTAAAAATACACTGTTATCCGAATTCAATGCTCAGCTGGCAAAAAACAAAAAAGAAATAGAACGGCTTGAGGGCTTGACTGCCGAAATAGAGAGCCTTGGAGCGGAAGTTAAAAATTATTCCTTATTAAAAGAGAAGTTCTTGAATTATGAATCGCTGAAAGTAAAAACTGAGCAGAGAAAAAGCTTGCAGAGCCAGATTGAAAACTATTCAAAATCGATTGATATTGACAGAAAAAGAGCGGATATTCTAAAGCAGACCGGAATCAATCTTGCTGGTAAAATCAGAACCCTGGAAAAGTTGAAGCGGGATTCTGTAAGGATTGAGGAGCAATTGGAGAAAACCCGTTCGGAATTCATTCAGGCTAAATCGGAACAAAAAGTTATTCTCCAGGAGCAGGTAAGGCTTCAAAAACAGCTCGAGGGAATAGAAAAACTGGGTCCGGATTCGGTTTGTGAGCTCTGCCTGAGACCCATGGGAAATGATTTTCCGAAAATCAGGGAGCATCTCGAGTCTGAACTGGTGAAAACAAGCCAGCGATTAAATAAGGTTAAAGAAGAACGCAGGATAATAGAGGAAAAGGGAAAAGGGTACAAGAACAATAAAGTATACCTGGAGGCAGCTCTCGAGAAACTACGGAAAGAGATTGAAGCTCTTCTTAAAGAAAAAGGGGAGCAGGAAACCCTGGAGAAAAATCTTCTGGATAAGGAGAAGAATCTTTTACTGCTGAGAAACGAGCTGGACAAGCTGGGAGATATAAGTTACGATATGACGGTACATACGAGATTGAGAACAGATCTGGAGAGATTAGAAAAATTAAAAGAGAGGTATGCAGTTTTAAACCAGGAAAAAAATAAACTTCCCGAGCTTAAAAAGAGCCTGGCTCAAATAGAGGATTCTCTGGCGGACATAAATAAGGAGATTGAAAAGCTGAAAGAAACTCTTAAACTACTGTTGTTTTCAGAGGGAGAGCTCAAAGTACTGGAAGATAAAGCTGAAAAGAAAAGGGCGGAGGTCCATCAAGGAGAGCTTAACCTGAAAGACCTTTATCATCAAAATCAAATGATTATTTCCGAGCAGGAGAAGATAAAAAAAGATATTGAGGATACACAGAAGTTGAAGCAGGAACTTAAAACTATGGGTGAAGACAAGCTCTACCTGGTTAAACTTGACGAGATTATGGCAGGTTTTAAAAATTCCCTTATCTCCAGAATCAAGCCTTCTCTTTCAGTTTATACCAGGGAGCTGTTTCTGGAGTTAACCGAGGAGAGGTACGAAGACCTGGAGCTGGATGATAATTATGAGATATACATACGCGATCAGGGTGAGAGGTTTTCCATCGAGCGTTTTTCCGGTGGTGAAAAGGACCTGGCGAACCTCTGCCTGAGACTTGCCATCTCGCTTCTGATATCAGAATCCAGCGGGGTTGAATTTTCTTTTATCATCCTGGATGAGATTTTCGGAAGCCAGGATGCTTTGCGCAAGGATAATATTTTAAGAGGGCTTTCCAGATTAAGAAACAGGTTCAGTCAGATTTTTTTAATCACCCATATCGAGGATATTAAAGACTCGGTTGAGAATTTAATCACCGTTCTGGAGAATGAAGACGGAACCAGCCAGCTCGTTCTCCAGTGAGACGATAAAAAAGATATTACAGCACCAATTTCAGAATAAAGACTTACCAGGGATATAACTTCCCCAAAATAGTATTTTTCCACAATTTTAAAGCAGTTATAACCTTTAAGTATTCTGAGTTCTTCCGATAATATAAATAATAATTTCATCAGGCTAACTATACTCGCTACGAGGTAAGCTTATGTCTTCCATTTTAGTAATAGATGATAAAGATAGTATGCGCCAGATGCTGGCAAAAACCCTGGAATCCGAGGGATACGAGGTGGAGGTAGCCAGGAACGGGGAAACAGGATTGGATAAAGCCAGAGAGAAAAGATTCGACCTGGTTCTTACTGATCTTAAACTGCCTCAGATGGATGGTCTCGAGGTTTTGACATCTCTTAAGGATCTGGACCCGAATGTGGCAGTGATAGTAATGACAGCCTACGGAACCATCGAAACGGCAGTGCAGGCAATCAAGCAGGGTGCTTTCGATTTCTTAGCCAAGCCTTTTGACGTGGATCATCTCAACGTCTTGATACAGAGAGCACTGGAAAACAGACGGTTGTTAGCAGAGAATGTTTTACTCAGAGAGGAGCTGGCTCATAATCTCGGTTTTAATGAGATAATCGGTAAATCCGA
>JAOUFL010000194.1 GCA_029858245.1 Candidatus Zixiibacteriota bacterium | reverse complement strand
TCCGAGAAGATGAAAGAGGTAACCAGTCTGGTCAGGAAAGTAGCTGCCAGCGACACTACCGTCTTACTTCTGGGAGAAAGCGGTACCGGTAAAGAGCTTTTTGCGCGGGCAATACATAGTTTGAGCTACCGGCAAAAAGGACCCTACGTGGCTATTAACTGCGCTGCCATACCCAGGGAGCTTCTGGAAAACGAGCTTTTCGGGTCGGAGAGAGGTGCTTATACCGGTGCAGTTACACGCAAGATGGGTAAATTTGAAATCGCCGAAAAAGGTACCATTTTCCTGGATGAGATAGGGGATATGGACATATCCCTTCAGGCAAAGATTTTGAGAGTCTTGCAGGAAAAGAGGTTTGAGAGATTAGGCGGAACCAAAACCATTGACGTGGACGTGAGGGTGATTGCTGCCACCAATTATGACCTCAAAAAAGCAATTGAGAAGAAATCTTTCAGGGAAGACCTTTATTACAGGCTATCGGTTTTTCCCATTCATATTCCCCCATTAAAGGACAGAGCAGAAGATATTTCCGAATTAGCAGATTATTTCATCCGCAAATACTGCATTGAGATGAAGAAAGACAAGAAGGCCATTTCCAAAGAAGCTTTGAAACTTATGGACAGGTATCACTGGCCCGGTAATGTGAGGGAGCTGGAAAACACAGTGGAGAGGGCGATTATTTTATGTGAAGGGAAAAAAATCCAGCCGGAGCATCTGGCGATAAGGCTTCCCTCCAATGCCGAGATAAGGTTACGGGAAGGAGCAGGTTTGAAAGAGGTAGGGCAGTATGCACAGGCAGAAGCAGAAAGGGCGATGATTATAAGGATTTTAAACCAGACCAGGGGTAACAAGAGAAAAACTGCCGAGATCTTGAAAATTGACTATACAACTTTATTCGAAAAGATAAAAAGATACCACATAGATGCCTGATAAATCAGGGTAGAATCCACACCAGGTGTATTCTACCCTTTAGTTCTTTTTAGTTTTTATCTCACTTTTGCGGTCACGCCTTCAAGCGTAAAACTTCACAAACCAGTTTACTCTATATGAGCTGATATCTTGATGATTCTGGGTGGATAATCTATGATCTTTTCCGGATCAACCGGCAGAAAATTGAAGATAAATACCGCTTTCAGCTCGGTCTGCCTTACATTGCCCGCCTGTTCCTCATATCCCCAGGTCCAGTCTGCAAGCTTATAAGCATCCCTTTCCTTGATTTGTGCGAGAGCCTCATTATAAGCCTGTTCGTATGTTTTTGCTCTGGTTGTCCTGCTGATTTCTTTTATTTGCCGCCATACCTTAGACGCATTGAAAAGCGTTCCGTCGTTATTCAGCTGGATGGAAATCAGACCTCCCTCTCCAACAAAGGGAACTGTTTTACTGTCCAGGGTAATCTGCCTTTTGAAGGTAAGAGTGACGTTTTTTTGAAATTTCTGAATATCCGGCTGTTTTTCTTCCCTGGATATCCTCTGAATAACCATTCGAGTGCCGGCTGGTTTGGAAATATCCTTTTCTGTCAAACCCTGATTTTCAATAAAGCGCTCAGCCAGACTTATGTATTCTTTTTCCTCCAGCGGTTTTGCTTTCTCGTCAAATCGCTGTTCCCCTAAAAGATATACAGCACCTGAAATCCGGTTGACTTTTATTGCCGGACCACGTCCTTTGATTTCGTCCGTTGAGTACATCCAGTCATCTTTTTCTACGAACTTATATTTGCGAAGAGGATCAGGTAATGGCAGTGGTATCAACTCATAAATTGGAAGAAATTCAGGAATGATAACTTCAAAAATAGAAGGTGCAGTTGTGGCAAAATTAGACAGATATTGAATATGATAATATGAGCCGGATGGATTTGGAGCGTTGGTAAATGTGTTGTCGAAAAGGGGGGTTCCGCTTACGAAAAGGCCACCTGTGGTTATACAAAGTGGAGTATTCCAGGTATAGCGATGGAGCCCGTCGATGAAGGCATCTGCCACATCATACCCCTTATTGTTGTAGTTATCCCAGATTTTATTGGTCTCGCCCTCATGGCAGTAAGCTAAGGTTGAGGAGCCACAAGCCATACGCAGGGCGGGATTGAGAATCGGACCCCAGCGCTCGTAAACGTTTCGCATATTATCTGAATCGGGTGAACCGTCAAAGTCACCGGGACAGGCGTAATCATAAGGTATACCGGTGCAGGTTTTTGGTCCGTGAGCAAATACCTCACACGAACATTGCCAGTAATACCTTAAGGTCCCGTCATTGGAGCCCTGGCAGTTGCCCAGTCTCATGTTTGTCAGATATGCACTGTTGCCCAGTGTGTTAAAAAGGGTCGGTGCACCATGGCCTGCATAAAAAAACAGCATGGGCTTGTCAATACCGTTAGTTGAAAGATTATCCTGACCTGCAGCTGTGACACCTTTGTCATAATAGTAAGTGTTTGTGTTCGTCAAACCAACATGCATATGGGTTTTGGTCCATGTATCCGGGCAGTGGTTCGAGGCACTCGGATTCCCGTTAATGTCATTTCCCGTGAGGAATTCCTCAGCCGTGTCAATGTGCCAATCCGTATTGCCATGCGCTGTTTTGACCGAATTGGGTGCCGGGTTTTTAGGGCAGCATGATGCTACCAGCAGTGTTGTTACCAGCGAACATAAAATATATAAGACTGATCTTTTCATTTGACCTCCTCCTTTACTCCCCTTTTTCATCAATGTATGATATTAAAATAGCAGGGTTTTATTCAGTTCATATAAGTCTGCCTCCTTTCTCTGCCCGGCTGAGCAGGTAAACTGGTTATAGCCAGACTGATCCTGATATCATTCCTATCACAGAGGAAACTAAATTACAGTATCTGGTTAAAGCGAGCAGGAGTATTAAAATAAAATCCAAACAATATTTGACAGGAATCCCCATAATGTATAGGCCCTATACTTGAATGAGATCTTATATTATTATGATTAATTTTAACGTTAATGCTCCTCTTTTGTCAAGCGTTTTTTTAAAAATATTTTTGTTTTGTATTATACCTTGGTTCTAAAGCTTATGAATAGTTTAAAAGCAGGGTACTAATTAGCAAATAGAAAAGACTGGAATAAAGGAAGGTTCTTTTTAATAAGAGCAGGGAGCTGGTCCCCCTTTAAAAAGATGATTGATCAGATAAATTATATCTGGGATTGTAACCTCCTGGTCACAATTTGTATTTCCTCTGTAATGGAGGTAGGGTTCAGACCCTCCCTTAAAAAGATAATTAATAAGATACACTACCTCAGAAACACCTAAGTTATTATCCCGATTAACATCTCCCGTATTAAAAGTATAATTAACTGCAGCCAGAAGATCAATTAAACCCCAGCCGTAAATGTTGTCCGGGGTATAAGAATTATCGGCAGTGTACATTAAAGCTTCCCTTACTTTCCAAGGTACCCAATCCGGATGAGCGGAGAGCAAAACGGATGCACACCCGCACACTAAAGGAGTAGAAAGAGAAGTCCCGCCGGAATAACCGAAGGTATTGGTATCGGAAGCATTAACGCAAAAAGCGAAAACTCCCCTGGCTACTACCTCAGGCTTTATCCTTCCGTCAGCAGTCGGGCCACGCGAGCTAAAAGAGGCAATCGTTCCGGAGCTGCTCACTGCTCCGCAGGCAATTATGGTATCAGCATCAGCTGGGGTAATAAAAGAGGAAACATCCGGTCCCTCGTTTCCCATAGCATTGCAGACTACTATCCCTAAGGTAGATGCAATATCTGCAGCAAAAGTGGTCATAGCATAATCCCCATTCAATATCTCAAAATCTCAAAAAACTAAATCATAACCAAACTAACTATAATCTCTATTTTGTCAATACTGCAAATTACCTGTACGAAAAGAATTAAGCTGGATATGGGAATTTTCCTATAGCATATAGAAAATAATCGACTAATTAAGACAGAATTTTAATAAGGGTAACCTTATCTAATCTGTTTCCAGCCGAGTACTTTGTAGTATATGAATTTAGGGGACTTGAACTTAGAGTTAAAAATGCAGTTTATTGGCATAGTAGTTGCACAATAGGTAACTGTAAAAATAGAAAAGGAGATAAGATGATGAAGAGGTTAAAAAATATAAAAGGGTTAAGTCTTTTAGAGGTCCTGGTTGCAATGTTGATTCTGGCTTTTGGTATACTGGGGCTTGCTCCTATGATTGTTACTACAATGTTCTCAAACAGTTTTTCAAATGAGATATCAAAGGCAAACATCATAGCCCAGGATAAGATAGAATTTATGAAGGTTCAATCTTCCTTTACACCCCTGCCCTGGGTTGAAGTAACCGGTAATATAGATAACATTTACACCAGGACTACCAGGGTGGATGTTGATACAACCGACGTCTCTGTCCCTGCAGGTGTATATCGTATCCGGGTAACAGTTAACTGGACGGATAAGGCAGAACGAAACAGAACAGTTAATTATTACAC
>JAOUFL010000102.1 GCA_029858245.1 Candidatus Zixiibacteriota bacterium | reverse complement strand
CAGACCACTTTTCGATACTATCTCCTGAATTTGCGAGGTGATATCCAACAACTCCAGCCTGGATGAAGTTTTAACGATCAATTCCTTAATCATGTAAACATCGCCTCTACAAAACTTCTGGGTTCGAACTCTTCTAAATCATCCATTTTCTCTCCTATGCCGATATATCTGACCGGTATTTTCAGCTCATTCGCAATGGCAATAACCACCCCACCCTTGGCAGTACCGTCCAGCTTGGCTAAGATAATACCGGTTATCCCCACTGCCTGGTCGAACATCTTAGCCTGGGAGATTGCGTTCTGTCCGGTAGTGGCATCCAGTACCAGAAACACCTCCTGCGGAGAACCCTCTAAGCTTCTATCCATTACCCTTTTTATTTTTTTGAGCTCTTCCATCAGGTTATATTTGGTATGAAGCCTGCCTGCCGTATCCACCATCATCACATCCATTTTCCGGGCGATAGCTGCTTTAACTGCATCAAAAGCCACTGAGGCTGGATCCTGATTAGGCTCGCTTTTTATGATATCAACACCTGCTCGCTGAGCCCAGATGGAAAGCTGCTCTAAGGCAGCAGCCCTGAAAGTATCGCAGGCTGCCACTAATACTTTTTTACCCTGGCTCGAGTATCTGTTTGCCAGTTTAGCTATGGATGTGGTTTTACCGGTTCCATTTACTCCCACCACCATAATTACCAGGGGAACAGAATGGTGTTTTAATGTTGGGATTGAGCAAAAAGAAGTCTCGAAAATCTCCAGAACCTCGTTCTTAACCAAATCTATTATTTTCTCCGGTTCCTCGATTTTATCCTTCTTGACTTTATCTTCCAAACCCTGAATTATCTTTTCTGTCCCGCTTACCCCGACATCACTTTTAAGCAATATCTCTTCAAGCTTTTCCAGAAGCTCCCGGTCAATTTTTCTGGAGAAACCAACAACTTCTGTAATCTTTCCCCATAGCCCCTTTTTGGTTTTGCTCAAGCCCAGTTTCAGTTTCTCGATTGAAAACTTAATTGCCATTCTTAGACACTCTGGAATCTGTTGTGCAGGGGCAGTATTATTTACCTCCCCTTAACCTAAAGAAATATATCTTATCTGCTCTATATTAGTAATGAATTTAAAATCTCCGGTTCTCCTGATTTTTTTGTTTTCAGGCTTTATCCGCTATTATCTCACTGGGTTTTAGTTTAACTGATACGATTTTCGAGACACCTCGTTTTTCCATAGTCACACCGTAAAGTGCGTCTGCTGCCTCCATAGTCATTTTGTTATGCGTAATGATTACAAACTGTGTTCTCTGGCTGAAGGTTTTTATCAGGTTTAAAAAGCGGGTGAGATTAGCATCATCCAGGGGTGCGTCAACCTCATCCAGCACACAGAATGGACTGGGCTTGACTAAATATAGAGCAAATAGTAACGATAGTGCGGTGAGTGCTTTTTCCCCTCCTGACAGCTGGCTGATATTTATAAGCTTTTTCCCCATAGGCCGGGCTGAGATCTCAATGGGTGATTCTAAAGGGTCCGCTCCTTCTAACAGATTAACCTCTGCCTCTCCTCCCTCGAAAAGCTGCTCGAAAACTTTCTGAAAATTAATTTTTACCTGCTGGAAAGTCTCCAGGAAAAGCTCGGTGGCAGTTTTGTTTATCTTCTCGATGGTGGAAACCAGATTCTCCTTCGCCTCGATTAAATCCTGCATCTGCTTCTGGAGAAAATCCAATCTTTCTTTCTGCTGCTGGTATTCTCCCGCTGCCAGAAGGTTTACTGCTCCGATCTGCTTTAATCTCTCTTTCAGTTCAGAAATCCTCTGCGGGTATATTCCCACCTGTTCTTCTTCTTCCTGGCTCAGCTCCGCTACTTCCTCCAGATCTTTTTCCTGTTCCTCTATAAGTTTTTTTCTTAAATTTTCACGATTGGTCAAAACCTCCAGCTTCTCCATTTCTAACTTATGCCAGCTATCCTGCAGCTCCTCTTTTTTCATCCGCTGAGCCTTAAGGTCATCCTCCAGACAAATGAGCTTTTGTTGAATATCTCCAAATTCCTGTCTGGAGTTTTCCACTATATCCTCTTTTTCCTCTTTCTCTTTTTCTTTTTTCTCAAACTCGTTTTTGGCTTCGCTATTTTTGGCATTCAGTTTTTCAGCTTCGGAGAGTATGGTCTCCAGTTCTTTTTTTCTCAATTCCTCATCTGCTTCAAGCTCGGATAAAAGCTCTTTTAACCTTTCCAGGTCATTTCTCGACTGTTCCTCTTTACCCTGAAGAGTTACCAGTTCAATTCTCAGCTCGTTTAAATTTGAGTATATGTTTTCTCTTTCAGCTTCCTCTTCTTCTAAATTCTCTTCTGCTTTTTTGTGTTCCTGGTACAGCAGATCTCTTTTTTCTTTTTGCTCCTCAGCACTCAAGTCCTTTTCCTTTTCCGCCAAGAGGAAACCCCGTCCTTTCAGTTCCTCATCTTCCCTTTCCAAAACTTCTGACTGCTGGATTAATCCTCTCCTGAACTCCTCATTCCGTGCTAAATTCAACTCTGTACTTTTAAGTCTTGCTCTCTCTTCCTCAATACTTTTATCCAGATCCATAAAACAAGATGATATCTCTGATTTCTTTTTATGCTCGGTTTCTATCTGCTCGCTTAGTTTGTTGACCTCTTTTTCGAGGGAGGAAAGCTTTTCTGAAAGTTTATTTAGCTCTTCTTCCCTGCCGATTAAAAAGACTTCCTTTTCCGAACCTCCCTCAATCAGCTTTCCTCCTCTTATCATCTGACCGTCGAGAGTTACCACGCCATATCCCTCGCCTAATTCCTCACTCAATTCCAGACCATTCTGGAAAGAGTCCGCTATTACGATTTTCCCCAGAAGAAAATTTATTACCGGAGTATATTCATTCCTGCATTTGACAAAATCCCTTGCCCATCCTCTGATCCCTGCACCAGTTAATTCCGCTAACTCGGAACTATTGCTTTGTCCTTTAAACCCCTCCAGGACGATAAAGGTAGCTCTGCCTTTTTTCTCCTCCTTTAGAATTTTGATTCCCGTTTGAGTCGAGCTCAAATCTCTCGAAAGGATAAACTGGGCTGCCTCACCCAGGGCTATTTCTATCGGCTTCAGATACTCCTCTTCCGTGCTTATAAGTTCGGCAACAGGGGCAATCAATCCCGGAAGGGTATCTTTTCTTTCCAGCAAAGCTTTTACTCCTGCCTGATACCCTTCATAGTGCTCAACCATATTTCTGAAAAGCTCGAATTGGGCGTTAAGAGAGCTTTTTTCTTTCTCCCTGTCGACTTTTTCATTATTCAGGTTTATTAATCTTTTCTCTATCTCTTCTGACTTTTCCTGTAAAGAAGCTTTCTCCTTTATCTTGTCTTCTAAGGAATTTTTGCAAGAAAGAGCACTGCTCTTATGTGCTTCATTATCAGAGATCGCTTTCTTAAGCTCTGTGGTAAGCTTTTCCTTTTCCTCGAAAAGTGAATTCCGCTCTCTGCACAGCTCCTCCATCTGAGTTTTTAGATTTTGTTTTTCCAGTTCTTTTTTTTGCAGTATTCTCTCTGCATCCTGAAGCCGGGTATTAAGCGAACTTGATTTTTCCTTCAGCCCTTTTAGACGCTCATCCAGGACTTTAAGCTCCTCCTCCTGTTGCTGATGTTTTTTTTCTCTGGTTTCTATATCCTTTAGCACATCTTCGATCTTTCTCTCTTTATCCTCTATCTCGAGAGAGATGGTTGCCTTTCGTGAAATGCCATCCTCTATTTCCTGCAGTAGCCGGTCTTTCTGTTTTTCCAGATTAAGTTTTCTCTCGTTCAGTAAAGCGGTCTCTTTTTCCAGGTTGTGCAAGTGTTCGAGATAAAAATCTAAATCCTTCTTTAATGAAAAATAATTTTTCTCCGCCTGAGTTAAATCCAGTTTAAGCTTCTCATATTCCAGCTCCGTTTCCGACATCTTTGCCTTCCGGGTTACCCTCTCCTCGTCCAGATTCGAGAGTCTGGATTTAAGATCCTCCTCCTTTTCCTGTAAAAGGTCATACTGGCTTTTGCCCAGTTTCAATTCCAGGTCTTTCAGCTCACCCGATAACCTTCTAAATCTCTCGGCTTTGCTCACCTGTCTTCTCAGGGAGTTTACCTGTTTTTCCACCTCTGAGGTCAAATCCTTCAGTCGAAGGAGATCGTTTTCTGTGCTCTCCAGCTTTCTCAAGGACTCTTTCTTGCGGTGTTTGTATTTGGAAATACCGCTTGCCTCCTCGAATAAGAACCTTCGATCCTCTGCTTTATTCGACAAGATGGATTCAACCATCTCCGGCTGGATAACCGAATAGGCATGCGTCCCCATTCCGGTATCGAGAAACAAATCTATTATATCTTTCAACCTGCAGATTCTTTTATTCAGCAGATACTCGCTTTCCCCTGAGCGATAAAGTCTGCGGGAGATATTAACCTCCTCGTATTCAGTAGGCAGTATCCCTCTATTATTCTGTATGGTTAATGATACCTCTGCCATTCCCAGTGGTTTAAGCTCCTTAGTGCCATTGAATATCACATGCTCCATCCTTTCCCCCCGTAAAAGGGAGGTCCTCTGTTCTCCCAGAACCCAGCGAATGGCATCTAAGATATTGGTCTTGCCGCAGCCATTCGGTCCCACTATAGTGGTGATGCCGTCATCGAAAACGAATTCGGTTTTAAAGGGAAAAGATTTGAATCCAAAAAGCTCTAATTTCGACAAATACAAAAATGCCTCCTATCCTGTCCTGCTTTTCTTTATGGCAAAACTCGATTTCACTCTGCTTCCTCCAGAAAACCCTCATAGTTTTCTTTACTGATCACCCTGCCATATATGCTTTTCCCTTTTTCTGCAAAAGGTTTGAGCTTTTTCCCGTTCAGATACCCTTTGACTAACCAGGCTCTTCCCAGAGTGATTTTAAACTGTTCCTCGGTCTTACATTCAAGCACCATCCCCTCGCTTATAAATCCGCTGAAAAGCGTATCTCCTTTTCCTCCGAGAACCAAACCCCAGGACTTGCCTGTTCCCTCTAATTTTAAAGTCATCCCTTTGGCCTGGATCGGGATTTGCTCCTCATCAATTTTTTCTGACGGAGGTTGTATGTTAGGGGATTGCTCTTCGGATTTCACAGTTACTGCTTCGCTGGCCTGTTTCTGATAATCAGTCTCTGGTTTTCTATGCTTCAAAAATACAAAGAAGCTTATAAATCCCAGGAATATGGCTATGATAACCAGGAGAGAAGTTGAATTTTTTACCCCTTTTGAGCTAATTTCCCTGCTGTATAGCTCTGTATCTTCCTGATTTTCTTCTCTCTTTTTCTTGAACTCATCTAAAAGCTCATCGAAGTTCAGTCCCAGATAATCGGCATAAGCCTTAATAAAGATTTTTTTATAAAGAGGTGCGGGTAAAAGCTCATACTTTTCATCTTCCAGGGCTTCTAAATACTGGAGTTTGATCCTTAACTCTTCTGATATCTGCTCTAAGGTTATCCCCAGACTTTTTCTTTTTTCCTTGAGAATTGAACCTGAATTTCCCAATCTTCTCCTTGTTTCACGAACTGATTTTGGATAAAAGCTCTTTTAATTTTCTCAAAGGGAGTCCGATAACGTTATCCAGGTCACCCTCGATTTTCTCCACCAGAAAATTACCCATTCCCTGAATACCATAAGCACCGGCTTTGTCGAGCGGTTCTCCGCTTTCAATATACTCCTCGATCTGTTTATCTTTCAGCTGGTTGAATTTAACCCGGGTAAGCTGGAAATCACTCACCGTTTTACCGCCTATATTGTCTACCAGTGCGATTCCAGTGTAAACTCTATGCTCTTTTCCACTTAATTTCTTAAGTATCCTGAAAGCGTCTTCTCTGTTTTTGGGTTTTCCCAAAATCTCTCCGCCCAGCACCACTATAGTATCCGCGCCCATTATAAGTCTATCTTTGACTTTTTTAGCTACGCTCTCTGCCTTTTTTCTGGAAAGTTCCTGCACATGCGAAGAAGGTTCAGCAGAGATATTATCCTCTTCGATCTCCTCTGGAAAAATAATCTCGAAATCGACATTCTCTTTTCTTAATATCTCAGCTCTGCGTGGAGAGCTTGAGGCTAAGATCAATTTCTTCTCGTTTAAGATTTTTGACAGGTCACAATCCATAAGTTTCTTCTCCTATCAAGGGTGAAGTCAATCCAACCCAAGTTAATTTCATTTCTCCTTGCTGTCCAGGATAAAAGTCACCGGTCCGTCATTGAAAATCTTGACCAGCATTTTCGCTCCGAATATTCCCTGCTCAACTTTCAAGTTTTTTTCCCTGAGATAATCTACGAACCTTAGATAGAGTTTTTCTGCTTTTTCAGGTTCCAGTGCATCGGTAAAACTGGGTCTTCTTCCTTTCCGTGTATCACCATATAGGGTGAACTGAGAGATAATCAGAATCTCTGCTCCGGTCTCAAGGGCCGAGAGGTTCATCTTCCCCTGAGCATCCTCGAATATCCGCAAGTTAACGCATTTATCCGCCAAATAGCAAACTTCTTTTTCGCTATCTCCTGAAGTAGCACCTACCAAGAGAACCAATCCATTATTAATTTTACCAACTACCTTTCCCTCGACCTCAACTTCTCCCTCCCTCACTCTCTGGAGAACGACTCTCAAACTCACTCCCTGTGAATTATTTTTATGAAAATTAATAGATTTTTTTTAGATGTCAACAAAAAAAGCCATATATGGTGTATTTTGTTGGAAAATAATTACTATTGGTTGTGGTTTCTGAATTGTTTATCGAAATCCTTTTTTTGGTTTTTTTAAACAAAAAACCATCCGTAAGGATGGCTTTTGATTTATCTGTAACTTTTTATTATTCTATTTCTCTAATACTGGTTCTTTCCCCATATTCTCTAAAAGATACTCCGCATCATCTTTAAGCTCGCTTTGCGGATACTCTTCTATGAACTTTTTATATATCTCTCCTGCTTTATTATAATCCTCTAACTCTTCGGAATAGACAAAACCTTTCAGGAAAAAAGCTTTTTCTTTATTTTTGCTCTCGGGGAATAATTTCAATATCTCATCGTATAGTTTTATTGCCAGCTCAGGTTTTCCCTCATCCTGAAGTTTCTGAGCATAACCAAAAAACTCTTTTTCCAGATCAAACTGGGGGTATTTTTGTCTGAGTCTGTTCCAGGTATTTTCCGCTTTATCCTGGTCATTCAGATGTATCAAATATACCATCCCCATGTTGTAATAAGCAGTTGAAGCATTCTGGCTACCGGGGTAGTATCTGATAATCTGTTCGAAATTCTTAACTGCGCTCTCGAACTTATTTTCCTCTAAAGCCTTTTGCGCTTCCTGAAAAAGTACCTGTTCGGTTTTCTTGGAACAGCTGTTAAGTAAAACAGCCATTCCCAAAATAATGCTGATTATCATAATTTGTTTTTTCATATTTATTTTAACCTCTTTTTTTCAGTTTTATATGCTTCCCTCCTATGTGCAGTTCCCTCTGACACAAGTGTTCACGCTGCTTTGTTCGTCTAACTTCTCCCGTCTTACTTCTAACCAATCTTGCTAAATATAATCTCCTCTCCCTTTAAGTCAACTTTAATCTTATCTCCCTGCCTGAATTTTCCTTTTAAAATCTCATTGGCGAGAACTTGAGATATGTGCCTTTGCATTATACGTTTCAGGGGACGTGCTCCAAAAGAAGGGTCATAACCCAGCCGGGCTAAATATTCCCTGGCTTTATCCGTAAGAACAGCCTTGTATCCCTGATCCTCCAATCTCTTTTCTATCTCCGCAAATTGCAGGACGACTATATTTTTTATCTCCTCAAGCGAAAGTGAGTGAAAAACGATAAGTTCGTCAATGCGGTTGAGAAACTCCGGACGCAAAGCCTGACGCAGAAGCATTAATACCTCATCCCTCATCCTTTTATATATTTCCTCCCGGTTATCCTCTCTGATTTCCCTGGAAAGCTCCGCAATTAAATTTGCCCCGATGTTAGAGGTCATAATCAGGATCACATTTTTGAAATTAACCATCCTGCCCTGGTTGTCAGTCAGCCTGCCGTCATCTAAAACCTGCAGCAGGATATTAAAAACCTCCGGATGAGCTTTCTCGATCTCATCCAGAAG
>JAOUFL010000101.1 GCA_029858245.1 Candidatus Zixiibacteriota bacterium | reverse complement strand
GCTACTTTCTGCTAAGGAATGTCCTTCCGGTTTAAAAACCATCGTTTTGGATGGTGCCCAGCTCTCTCTGCAGATACATGAATCCATAGGTCATCCTCTGGAATTAGACCGCATCTTGGGTGCAGAAAAAAACTTCTCCGGGACAAGCTTTGCTACTTTAGATAAACTGAACAAATTAAAATATGGATCTGAGATTGTGAATGTGGTAACGGACTCAAGTTTTCCCGGTGGTCTGGGGACTTTCGGGTACGATGATGAAGGGGTAAAAGCCCAGAGAAAAGATTTGATTAAAAATGGAATTCTGGTCGGATATTTAACCTCCAGGGAAACAGCTCCTCTGATAAAAACTACCTCCAACGGTTCTATGAAAGCGGATGGTTGGGGAAATATTCCGATTATCCGTATGACCAATACCCTTTTATTACCTGGAAATCACAGTTTCGAGGATTTAATCTCCGGGGTAGATGATGGGATTTATATGGAGACAGTTTCCTCCTGGAGCATCGACGATAACCGGGAGAATTTCCAGATGGGATGCGAGATCGGCTGGGAGATAAAAAATGGAAAATTGGGTGAGATGATTAAAAATCCCACCTATTCCGGGAACACAGTCGAATTCTGGAACTCCTGCGATGCCATCGCTTCGGAAAAATATTTCAAACTCTGGGGAACACCCAATTGTGGAAAAGGACAACCAGGCCAGAACGCGGGTACCTGCCAGGGGTGTTCACCTGCGAGATTCAGGAATGTTAAAGCGGGTAGTTGACTTTAATGATACAAAAAGAAAAAGCCATAGAGATTCTGGAAAAAGGATTAAATTATTCAGAAGCGGATCAGACTGAACTGCTTCTTATGGAAGAGGATTTTTATCTGACTCGATTTGCAGAGAATATTATTCATCAGAATATGGGAAGAGCGGATCATACGGTTATGGCAAGGGCAGTATTGGGAAAGAAAATAGGTGTGGCCATAACCAATAAAGTCGAGGATGAGGCGATAAAAAAGGTTGTAAAGGATGCTACGGAAATCGCAGTAAATCAAAAAGAAGACCCTGATTTTATCTCTTTGCCCAGTTCAAGCCAGGCTCCAGAAGTAAAAGGTTTCTATCAGGGTACTCATAATTTCAATCCTGAAAATAGAGCAAAGGGGATTAAAATTGCTGTAGAGAAGTGTAGGAAAAATAATTTAGTATCTGCAGGTGCTTTCCAGACTGAGACAGATGTCACTGCAGTTGTTAATTCTTTGGGTGCGAGACAATATTTTCAAGAGACTAAAGCTAATTTTTCTCTGACGGCAAGTGATAATGGGAATTCTGGCTGGGCTCAGGGATTTTCCAGAGACGTGAGGGATATTGATATTGAGAAATTAACCCGGATAGCAGTTGAAAAAGCGATTTTATCCAAAAACCAGATTGAGTTAACTCCGGGTGAATATACAGTTATACTGGAGGAGGCAGCAGTTGCTTCCCTGCTTTTGTTTTTGGGCTTCTTAGGTTTTGGAGCTAAAACCTTTACCGAGGGTAGAAGTTTCATGAAACCGGGTGAGAAGATAACCGGTGATAATATAACTATATTTGAAAATCCTTATGAGCCGGTAATGATTGGAATCCCCTTCGACTATGAGGGAGTTACCAAGAAAAAAGTTACCTTGATAGAAAACGGAATTGCCAAAGGCGTGGTTTACAATTCCTATTATGCCAACAAGAGCGGTGCTGAATCGACCGGACATGCCCTGCCACCTAATAACACCTTTGGGCCTTACCCTAAAAATATGGTGATATCACCCGGAAGCTCAACTTTAGAAGAGATGGTAGGCTCAACCAAAAGAGGGATTTTAATCACCCATTTCTGGTATATTAATTATATGAACCCGATGAAGACAATGGTCACCGGCACAACCAGGGACGGAACCTTTTTAATAGAAAACGGAAAGATAAAATCAGCAGTTAAAAATATGAGAATCGGGCAGAGTATCTTGGAGGCATTATCCAATGTGGAGATGATGACCAGAGAAAGGAAGCTTTGCCCGCAGTATGGTGTTCTGATGTATGTTCCGGCGATGAAGATAAACAAGTTTAATCTCATAGGGGGATAGTATTAATATTCTTCTTTCCCCCTATGAGGGAGAGTTAGAGAGAGGGAGAATAAAAATAATTTCACCCTCCCTTTATCCCTCCCCTCAAGGGAGGGAAAGCTGAATATAAGAACGCAGACTGAAGTCTGCGTCTACCGTGAGAAGAAGAAAATGAAGAGAAGAAAATTCATCAGGACTTTAGGATTAGGCGGAATAGGTTTATATTTTCTGCCTGCCTTTCTATCAAAAAAGGCTAAAGCCTTTACCCCGGATGAATTAAATTTCATCCCTGCTGCCAACCGGCTTCACGGCTCGCCTTACAAGGGCTGTTCTACCTCAACTCTCTCCTCTGAATTTTTCGGAAGTATCGAAAACGGCTTGGAGGATTGGGCTAATTTCAGATTCAAATCATAAAAATGGGCATAACTATATTAGAAGCCCTTAATTCTGCCACCAGGACCTTCTGGGAAAAAGATATCGAAAACCCGAGAATAGAAGCAGAGCTTCTTATAGGTCATATTCTCAATTTAAAAAGGACTGAGCTTTATCTGAAGGGTCAGATAGCCTTATCTTCAAAAGAGGAGAATATACTTGAGCAATTAATCAAACAACGGCTTACGGGAAGACCTTTACAATATGTTCTGGAGGAGACAGAATTTTTTGGATTGAAGTTTAAGACCGATTCCAGGGCTTTAATCCCCCGCCCGGAAACAGAGATTTTAGTAAGTAAGGTACTGGAGCACTTTAAAAACAGGGAAACTGATTCTTTGAAAATCGTGGACATCGGCACAGGATGCGGAAATATAGCCATCTCATTAGCTTTTAATCTTAAAAATTCCTTAATCTATGCCACAGACATTTCACCTGAGTCATTAAACCTGGCTGGGGAAAATGCGAAGCTGAATAAGGTTGATGACAGAGTTAAGTTTTTACCTGGAGACCTGCTTACTCCTTTAGAAGATGAAAATCTAAAAGGAAAAATAGATGCCATAGTCTCCAATCCCCCTTATGTTCTAAAAGAAGAAAAAGAGCTTCTGCCCAAAATCGTCAGAGACTACGAGCCTGAAATAGCACTCTTCTATGAAAAAGGTTTGTATCAACGTATAATCGAGCAGTCCTTAGTGTATCTGAAAAAGGAAGATCTTTTAGCTCTGGAAACAGGCTATAATCAGGCGCAAAAGGTCAAAGATATTATTGAAACAAAAGATAATTTTGTCTCTACAGAAATCATAAAAGATCTGGCAGGGATTGAGAGGGTGGTCCTGGCAATTAAGAGGTAGAAAAAAAATTCCTGCCCGTTCTTTAAATCAGACAGAAATTTCTTATCTCCCAAAATACTTTTCTGAAGTGGTTTACTTCACTTGCTTCCGGCAACCCCCCGCAAAACAGTTGAATTACTTTTGTCGTTTTCTGAATCTATTTTATTTCTTCGAACTCTCCAGTCTTTTTGCTTTTTCTCGCATTATCCCAATGAAAGCATCTACCATTCATAACGATATAAACTCCATGTGGTAAAGACTGGGCAAATGCCAGGGCACTACCAAGGTTAAATAACCCGTCCGAACTGCCGAATCTGTAAGGAATCATTGCTCCCGTTAAGATTATGGTTTTATTTTTTATCCCATTTGCCAGCACTCTGGCGGTATCGACCATAGTATCTGTTCCATGAGTTATCACAATCCTTTCCTCAGGTGTTTTTTTGCAGTTCTCCAGAATAATATTTCTATCCACCTCTGTCATTTCCAAACTGTCAACCATCATCAAAGTTCTTAAGTGAAAATCTGCTTTACACCTGCCAAGTTTTAACATCTCATACAGGTGAGTGTCCTTAAAGAAAAGCTGCCCGTTCAATTCATTGTATTCTTTGTCAAATGTTCCACCGGTTACAAATATTCGTATTATCATTATCTATTTCCTTCTTTCTTCTTGTACTACCCCCAGTTACCTGGAAATATTCTATTTTATTCCTGAATAATCCCGAAGCCAGAACTTTTAAACAGAAGATAATGGTTAAAATTAGTTCAGACAAGATAAAATATTGATGATTATTTCAAGCTCTTCCTTGTTCTTTTTCACGAAACTTTAATAATAACATACCTATCGCTTTAAGCTTTTTACAAAACAGATGGGAAATTCATATTCAATTGCCTGCTTGACAAATCCAGCTAATTCGTTATATTTTTCACAAATTTTTATATTTGATTATTAAAAAATGTAATAAGGAGTAAAGATGGCAGAGAAAATGCTGGCAGTTTTGAAAAAAGAAAAATCCCCTGGTGCAGAGATAGATTACGTAGAAGTTCCAAGAATCAAACCAGATATGGTCTTGGTGAAGGTCAAAGCCTGTTCCATCTGCGGAACAGACCTGCATATATATAACTGGGATAAATGGGCTCAGGGGAGAATAAAACCACCTATGATTTTTGGACATGAATGTGCCGGCGAGGTGGTGGAAGCCGGCTCAGAGGTCAAAAGGGCAAAAGTAGGAGATTTTGTCTCAGCGGAAACCCATATCCCTGACCAGACCTGTTATCAGTGCAGGACCGGCAAGATGCACATCTGTAAAAATTTAAAGATATTAGGCGTGGATACGAATGGTGCTTTTGCTGAATATCTCGCCATACCGGATATATGCGTGTGGAAAAACGATAAATCCCTGCCTGCGGAGATTGCTACAATACAAGAGCCTTTTGGCAATGCCACTTATACTGTGATGGAAAGCAATGTCTCCGGAAAAGTTATTGCAATATTCGGCGACGGTCCTATAGGTTGTTTTGCCACAGGAATTGCCAGGGCTGTTGGAGCTGCAAAGATTTATGCAGTAGGGGAGTTCCCCTTCAGGGTCGAACTCCTGAAAAAGATGGGTGCGGATGTGGCTTTGAGCATACAGAAAGAAAACGCGGTTGAGGTGATAATGGACCAGACCTCAGGCGAGGGCGTGGACGTGGTCCTGGAGATGACCGGTGTTCAAAAGGCAATCGAGGACGGATTCAAAATCCTCAAAAAGGGAGGAACATTCACCGCCTTCGGCATACCCTCAGATAAAATCCTTTTCGATTTAAGCAATAACGTGATCTTCAAAGGGGCAAAGATAATCGGAATAAACGGAAGATTGATGTTCGACACCTGGTATCAGCTTTCAAATATTTTAAATAATAAATTGGTGGACCCCACCCCTGTTATAACCCATAAATTCCCCTTAAAAGATTTTCAGAAAGGAATCGATGCCCTCCTCTCCCCTACCAAGGAATGCGGGAAGGTGGTGTTATATCCGTAAATCCGTAGGGGCACGTTGCAACGTGCCTCTACCCGAATCGGCATGCCCAATGAAACTGTTGGGGCACGGCGTGCCGTGCCTGATCCATTGTAGGGACAGAACAGTGTTCTGTCCTAAAGAAAAATCGGGAGGGGACAAGCCCCTCCCCTACAATCTATTTCACTCCGGTTTCAACTGGCAGCTCATCTATGTTCGACCACTCGTTGAAGCTTCCGTCATAATTTTTTACCTGGGGATAGCCCAAAATATATTTAAGGGTGAAATAGGTATGTGAGGACATCAGCCCCTGTCCGCAGGATGTGATGATAGTTTTATCCGGAGTTACTCCGAGTTTCTCATATACTTCCTTCAATTCTTCTTTACTCTTCCAGGTCCCATCCTCATTTAAATCCTCTCCAAGGAAACGGTTAATCGCTCCCTGGATGTGCCCCTTCCTTTTCCAGGAACCCATCTCTCCGCTATATAACTGCACAGGCCTGACATCCAAAAGAACAGCCCCTCCCTTCTCCACCACTTTTTTCACCTCTTCCAAACTTGCTCTGACCTCCTGGTGAAGCTTGGAAGGAAGCCGATATTTTACAGGTTTGATCCTGGGATAGTCCTGGGTAACTGGGCGCTCCTCCTTTTTCCATCTTTCAAATCCGCCTTCCAGAATCACCGCATTACTATGCCAGATGTAATCCAAAGCCCATATAAAGTAAGTAGCCATAAAATCGTTCCCTTTAGAATAAACCACCACCTTTGTTTCCCTGTCGATTCCTAATTCCCCTAAGACGGTAGCGAAGATTTTAGGCGGTAAGAGCTTCCCCGGTACGCCGTGGTCAGAAAGTCTCATTGTCTCTGTACTGAAGAAAACAGCATCAGGGATATGTCCTTCCCAGTAGTCCCTTATGTTAGAACGGATGTCTATTATCCTTAAATCCTTTTTTACTAAATTATCTTTTAGCCACTCAACACTGACTAATTTTGAAGATAATTCCTGAGCAGAGGCTTGCAGCAAGAACACTGCTATTAGGAAGGAAAATAGCATCAATACCTTTAACGATTTAAATGGCTCTTTCATAATTTTATTCCTCCTTGTCTTTTTAATTTCAACATACACTTAAATTAAGTATTCCATAATTTACTTAATGAGTCAAGTAATTTTTAATATGATCATATAATCCCTAAACCTATGGCAGAAATATGAAGTGGCGGGGTTTCCCCGCCCAAAAACCAGGGCGAGGAGACCTCGCCCCTACACCTACTTTGGTCCAAAATCGATCAACTACTTTCTATAAAATTATCATTGTCTTCCCTTACCTGAAATGTTAACTTATTTCAGTCAGAATTTGGATTTGAGTTTTTTCAATGAATAAAGAAAACATAAGCATCAGGATTGTAAAAACCAAAAAGGACCTGCTCGATTTTATCAGATTCCCCTGGGATATTTATAAAAATGACAATAACTGGGCACCTCCCTTGATCTCGGAGAAAAAAGTCTTTTTCAATCCAGAAAAAAACCCTTTTTACAAACATGCAGATGTTGCTCTTTTCCTGGCTGAAAAGAACAAAAAGATTGTGGGCAGAATAGCCGGTATAGTAAACCACAAACATATAGAAATACATCAGGAAAAAGCCGGCTTCTTCGGTTTTTTTGAATCAGTTGAAAATTACGAAGTAGCCAGACTCCTACTGGATGAAGTCAGGGGTTTTCTCAAGTCCAAGGGTATGGAGATTATGCGCGGGCCGATGAACTTCTCTATAAATGAAGAGGTCGGATTCCTCCTGGAGGGATTTGACTCCCCCCCTTGCATTATGATGCCTTACAATCCTGAATATTATCTGGAATTAATGGAAAAGTATGGAATGGTAAAAGCCAGAGACCTTTTTGCATTTTATGGAGATAAAGAAACCCGCCCGCCGGAGAGGTTTATCCGCATTGCCGAGAAGATCATGAGAAAGAAAAGCCTGTTAGTCCGAAAACTGAACTTAAAGGATTTTAAAAACGAGATAGAGAAGATTAAAAAAATCTATAACTTAGCCTGGAGTAAAAACTGGGGAGCTATCCCCATGACAGATGAGGAGTTCGAGCATCTGGCAGAAGATTTCAAAAAAATAGTTGACCCGGATCTAATCTTTATAGCGGAAGTGAACGGTGAGCCAGCCGGTTTTTCCATGGCTTTACCCGATATAAATCCGCTTCTGAAAAAAATAAATGGCAGACTTTTACCTTTGGGAATCTTCAAGCTACTATGGTATACCAGGGTGAACAATATAATTAAAGGATTAAGGATCTTAACCCTGGGGGTTATTCATAAATATCAAAAAAGAGGAATAGACACCATATTTTATGTGGATACTTATAACAATGCCATGAAAAAAGGCTACAAATGGGGAGAGATGTCCTGGATTCTGGAGGATAATTTCCTGCAAAACCACACTCTTGAAAATTTTGGGGCTAAGCTTTATAAGAAATACAGGATTTATGAGAAAAAAATTTAAATTTTTTCTTTGAAAATAATATATCAATTATAAATTATGTTCTTACAGATCTTAAACTTTTATGAAAAAGTTATTTGATCTTTACATAGCATGGGCATTGAAAGATAGGCGTTGGCCACTGCTTTTTCCTTTCCTGCTTTTTGTACTTTTCTTTCTCACCTGGTATTATTTCGAGTTGTCTTTTAGGGAAACAACTGGACATTGGTTTTTTTGGTCAATTAGCGGAATAACTCTGGTTGTTGCAGGTATACTCTATTGGAGAATCTCGCCATTTGTAGTGAGCAGACGCTGGTTAGGTTGGTTTCTTACACTCTTAGGTGTTATTTTATTAATAG
>JAOUFL010000100.1 GCA_029858245.1 Candidatus Zixiibacteriota bacterium | reverse complement strand
TCAAGCAGGTTTAAGGAAGCTCGTTGTGATTTTCTCCCCCTGACCTCAAATTTATCAGGTTTAAGTAACCTTAAATGTAAAATAAAAAAAGGGAGTTTACCACCTTAGTAAAATCCCTTTAATTGAATCTTATTATAATCTATCTAATAATGCTGCCTATTCGATTCCACCTCACCCTTTTGGGGAAATTTATGATGTTATAAATTATGTTTTTGGGTAAGGAAAGAGGCTCATCGCTTCTTACCTCAGGGGCATTCTGGTCCGGTTTCCAGGAATAGTGTATAATCATTGCATTTCCCAGAACAAGCCTGCGGTCCAGCGGACCCCAGAATCTGCTATCGAAGCTGTTATCCCGATTATCGCCCATAACAAAAATATGACCGGGGGGCACTACATAAGGTCCGAAAGCATCCCTGTTACCCATATTTGCAGGCAGAACGTAAATGTCAGTGAATTTCGAATTGACAGGATTTGAAAAAACTCTCCCGTTGACGTATACAACTTTTTCGAGGATTAATACCGTATCTCCTGCTACTGCTACACACCTTTTGATATAATTAACCTTTTGGTCCTGAGGATATTTGAATATCACTATGTCGCCGGGTTTGGGCTCCCGCAGGGCAGGAAGATGGATATTGGTAAAAGGAATGGGAAGCCTTGAGCCATAGATAAATTTGTTAGCCAGAAGGAAATCTCCTATCAGCAGGGTATCCTCCATCGAGCCTGAAGGGATCTTGTATGCCTCAACCACGGAAGTCTTGATCATCAGAGCTAAAACCAGGGCGATGGCAAAAGATTCGACATATTCCCTCAGAAGAGATTTTTTCTTTTCAGGTATTTTCTTTTTAGAAAAAAGCTTCATCTTTCCTCCTGCGCTTGGTAATCTGTTTATTATTTATACGTCAGTTTAAAAGGGGTGTTTCAATATATTTTTTGACTTAACTTCGGATTAAATGCAGCCAGCAGGCTTAAATCAATCAGCAAATCTGATATATGAAAATAAATTAACTTTCCGCTTTATTATCCGAATCAGGCTCCGGGGCAATTCTCTCTTTGGATTTTAGTCTCTCATACTCTGCTGTATGTTTTCCCTCGAACTCCTTTTCGGTAATCCTGCCGGTTAACATGCTGAAGTTCACCGGATAACTATCCGGCTCCAGGAATACGAAGAAGAAATGCCATACCACGATGGCAATCGAAGCCAGGAGCGCTTCGTAAAAATGAACGGCTTTGAATACGTTTATAAGCCATATCGGCATAAACCTTAAAAAGAAATTCTCAAACCACAAAGGAAATCCGGTAACAATCATCACCGTAGCTCCCCAGATCAAAGCCCAGTATTCAGCTTTTTCCATATAAGCGTAGTGATCGAATTTGACTCTTTCTTTTTGTAATCCCAGGAAATGGTTGATATTCTGTATCACAAGTAGCATGTCTTCGGGCGTCGGGAAAATAGCGCGTAGCTGAGCTTTTCCCCTTTTAGTGAACAGCATATAATAAAGGTTGTAAAGACAAACGAGTATGAAGATAATCGCAGCGATGCGGTGAATGGTCGCCCTGAAATGAGCACCGAATTCAGAATTCATCAGCCAGTTAGACCACCAGGCATCCGGATACTTGAAGGCTAATCCGCTTATGGCTAAAACAGTAAAGGTGACCATGAGAAGAATATGCTGGATTATCTCGCTGGTATTAAAACGAACCACCCTTCCCCCCACTGCTTCCCTGTATTTATCCCTCATTGCCTTGAAGATTATCAAACCATTATGCAGAAGCATCCCGCCGATTATCAGGAAGATCAAAACCGTATATACTTTTCTTATTAAATAGGAACCCATATCACTTCTGGGATTTTTTGCAATATGAATTTTCGCACTGGCATAATTTACGCCTGTATTGGAATGACACCTTCCACAGGTTCCCGGAAGATTAGCCCTATTAACCGATGATAGAGTGTCACCCGGAGGTCTTATGTCATGAGCATTATGACAGCTGGCGCAGTTGGCTACATCTGTTCTTCCTGCCCGGTTATCCGCTCCATGATAACTATCCAGATATTTTGTTACCCTTCTGGTAACCACTCCATACTGGTCAGATAGCGTTTCAGTCGAATGACACCAGGGACAGGTGATTTTGGATATATTGGAAGGATAAATCAACGACGTCTTAACCGAAGATGATTGGATTGAATGTTTACCGTGACAATCAGTGCATACCGGTGCATCGGGATTTTTCAGCTCAACTGACCTGCCATGTATTGAGCTCTCAAATTCATCATAGGCACCAGAATGGCACCCGCTACAGGTGGCAGGTAGGTTATAGCGGTAAGTCAGAGAAGCAGGATCACTGGATTCCTTAAGAGTATGGCCGGGATGACAGTCAACGCAGACGGCTGAGAAATTACCTTTTGCGGTCTCAATTCCATGTATGCTTTCTTTATATAGGTTGTAAGGATTTCCCGGTTCTTTATGGTGTTTCTCCATCATAAAATCACTGGAATGGCATTTTCCGCACATCTCGGGGATATTCCGACGGTTGCTTAGGGACCCGGCTTCCTCTGAAGGTTTTATGTCGTGATACCCATGACAATCCTTACACCAGGGGGCATTCTTAATACCTTCATAAAACTTTTTTGCATGATAGCTTTCTTTATATTCGGAAACTGCATTTTCATGACAAATCCCGCAATCTACCTTACCGGGTTTTTCCTCATGGTACTCATCCTTTACTCCGGCATGACAATCAGCACAGGAAAAAATTTCGTGCACCGATCCTTTGAAGATCTCAGGGTTAACATAAAGCGAGACTGTTTTCCCCTCCTCGTTGGTAGTCTCCAGATCTTTGTCTCCATGGCAGGAAATACACATCCCCTCCTCAGCCATGGAAAGATTCGGTATTATTATAAGAATCAATCCCAGAATAAGTAGTATGTTACATCTTTTCAATTTCCTCTCCTTTTACATCTTTACCTCTGTTTAACCATGTGAATAATTTCACTTTTTAAGTTCCCAAGATATGGAATTGTAAATTTATTGTCAAGAATTTTTGGGTAATCATTTCCTCAAAACATCGTTATAACTCACATAGATTATCAGAGCCAGAAGAAAAACAAGCCCGATTTGCTGGATAATTGCTCTGCTTTTTAGAGAAAGAGGTTTTCCTCTTAGCTTTTCCAGACCCAGGAAAATAAGATGCCCGCCGTCTAAAATTGGTATGGGAAGAATATTTATGATAGACAGGCTGACCGATAAAAGACCTATAAAGGAGAAAAAGGTTGCCAATCCTAACTTGGCTGTTTCACCGGCAGTACGGGCTACGAAAACCGGACCACCCATATCTTTCAAAGAGGCTGCACCGGTAAAAAGTCCGATCAGGAATTTTACCGATTCGACTGCTATATAAACTGTCAGGCCAACCCCCTCGATAAACGATTGAAAAATATTCAATCGGATAACGGAATACTCCGGATCTACTCCGATTTTTCCCACATCTCTGGTTTTTCCCTTAGCATCTGTTACCTGCTCCTTATAAGTTACCACCTCAGCCTGGAGAATCTCCTCACCCCTCTGCCATTTTAAAGTCACAGGCTGCTCTACCTGTTTATATATTAACTCAGCCATGTCCAGAAAATTTTTTACTTCAATCCCGTTAATCGAGATGATCTTATCACCTTTTTTTAAGCCAGCTTTCTCTGCCGGGGTATCTTTGCCTATCTCTCCGATAGTGGCTCTATCATAATGCACTATTTCCTTCCCGCTGAAGAAGGTCACACCCCAGAACATCAAAATTGCCAGAAGAAAATTCATCACGGATCCTGCGGAAACTATAAGACTTCTTTTCCAGATAGGTTTCCCCAGAAATTCCCAGGTTTCCCATTTATCTTTTTTCTCTTCAGGATTATCACCAGCCATCTTTACATAACCGCCCAATGGCAGCCAGGATAGACAGTATTCTGTATCGCCTATTTTTTTGCCAATCATTTTGGGAGGAAAGCCCAGGGAAAACCTTTCCACTCTCACTCCTGTTTTTTTTGCCATCAGGAAATGACCCAGCTCATGTGCGAAAACCAGGATTCCAATAACAACTATGTAGGAAATGACATCAATCATCTGCCTATTCTCCGGATAAGATTGATACTTTCATCTTTTGCCCATCTGTCAACACTTATAATATCGTTCAAGTCCGGATTTTGTTTAACCTTGTGCGAGGACAAAATCTTCCTGACCAGTAAAGGAATTTTGTCAAATGAAAGCTTTTTATTTAAGAAGGATTCAACCGCTACTTCGTTTGCGGCATTAAGCACACAGGGAGCAGTCCCTCCCAGTTCCAGAGCGAAATAGCACAACTTCAATCCCGGAAACTTTCTAAAATCCGGTTTCAAAAAAGTAAGCGCTTTCACCTTGCTTAAATCCAAAAAGCAGTTATCTGTCCCGACTCTTTCGGGATACAGCAAAGCATATTGCAAAGGTAATTTCATGTCCGGTTTGCTCATCTGTGCAATTATGCTTCCATCCATATATTCCACCATCGAATGCACTACCGATTGCGGGTGAATCATTATCTTGATCTTCGCAGATGGTATCTCGAACAGCCAGTGAGCCTCGATCAATTCCAATCCCTTGTTTATCAGGGTAGCGGAATCCACAGTGATTTTCCTGCCCATACCCCAGGTTGGGTGACGAAGTGCCTGGCTAACCGTAATCCTTGAAAAATCTATTTTTTTGTCCAGATAAAATGGTCCACCTGAAGCTGTTAGAATCAGCTTGTTGACCTCCTTCTTCTTCCCTGCTAAAAGACACTGCTTGATTGCGGAATGCTCGCTGTCAACCGGTAAAATCTCCCTGTTTTTTTTCTTTGCCAGATTACTTAAAAGCTCGCCAGCCATAACTAAGGATTCCTTATTAGCCAGTGCCAAGGTCTTTCCTGCATTCAAGGTTGCAAAACTTGGAAGAAGTCCGGCAGAGCCCACTATGGCATTTATAACGATATCCACCTCCGGCAGGGAGACCATGTGTTTGATATTCTCGATACCGAATTCTATTTTAACTCTTTTAGTGGAAAATTCTTTTTTTAACTCTTTATAGGTTTCCTCACGGGTCAGCACCACGAACTCAGGTTTAAATTCCCTGATCTGATATTTCATCAAATCATAATTCTTATGAGCTGATAATCCAAAAACCGTAAACCTGTCTTTGAAATTGTTAAGCACCTGCAGGGCACTTCTCCCGATCGAGCCGGTGGAGCCCAGGATTACTACTCTTTTCTTTTCTTTGCTTTTTTTCATATTAATTTTCTACAACTTATTTTGAATTTGAATATATATTTATTATATTTTTAAATCAAGGAATTTATTCCTCCGAGGGAGAAGGAGCTATTCCTTCATCCCTGGCTAAAAAAACATATATCAGAGGAAACCGTAAATAATATGGTCATGAAGAAAATTAGCCAGGAGCTTTTGACCAGGCTGAAAGAGCACGGATATGAGGGCCGGATAGTATCAGCCCGGCACATCCCTGATTTAAAAGCGGAAATAGAAAAACATCATAGCCTGGGTCTTTTTGACGAGGAATTCTACGAGGAATATCTCAACTGTTATTTAGACTTCAGTCCCCCGCAGGAATTGAGCCAGGCTAAGTCTATAATAGTAGTGGCCGCTCCTCAGCCCCAGATAGAAGTTATCTTCAACTGGGAAGGAGAATCGCACTCCCTTATCATGCCTCCTACCTATATTGGTCAGGTAGATGAGAAGGTCAGAGTCCTTCTGAACAGGGTTCTAAGCACTGCAGGATATAAAACCGCCAAGGCAAAACTTCCCCTGAAACTTCTGGCGGTGAGAAGCGGGCTGGGATTTTACGGGAGGAACAATATATGTTATGTCCCGGGAATGGGCAGCTTCCACAGGCTTATGGCTTTTTACTCCGACTTCCCCTGCTCAGAGGACACCTGGCAGGAGCCTAAGATGAACGAGGTGTGCGAGGATTGTCAGAGCTGTCTGGATAACTGCCCCACTCGTGCCTTGAGGACCGAAAGGTTCCTTCTGCATGCAGAATTGTGCCTCACCTTTCATAACGAGAGAGAAAAGGATTTCCCTGACTGGCTCAACCCTGCCTGGCATCACAGTCTGGTTGGATGTCTTCGTTGTCAGGAGGTATGCCCCCAGAACAGCGAGCTCTTGAGCTGGATCGAGACAAAAGGTGAATTCTCCGAAGAGGAAACATCTTTACTTCTTAAAGGCATTCAGCAGGACAAGCTTCCCGCTGAAACGGTCAGAAAGTTAGAGGAGCTGGACCTGATCGAATATCTCAAAATCATCTCAAGAAATCTAAGTGCAATCTTAAAGAAGAAAACCAATTAAAAAAGGAGTGATGATGTTAATTTCCACCACACCCAATATCGAAGGTAAAAGAATAAAAAAGTATCTGGGCCTGGTAAGCAGTGAGGCTATTTTGGGAGCCAATATCTTCAAGGATATTTTCGCCGGCATAAGGGACATCGTCGGGGGAAGGTCTGCCGCATACGAAAAGGAATTGCGCAGCGCTAAAGAGATCGCCGTAAGTGAGATGGAGGAGGAAAATCCCTTGGGGCCAATGCAGTGGTAGGAGTCGATCTGGATTACGAGACTATTGGTGTGGGTCCCCGCGGAAATATGCTTATGGTAAGCGCCAGCGGCACAGCGGTGCTGTATGAGGATTGATGACCTTATTTTCGTATTAGTAATCGTTCTCAAATATTTCCCACACCGCCTCGTAGAAAAATAATACTTGGTAGTGTAACCCTTTAATCGGAGGCAAAACCTTATGAAACAAACCGTCCAGAATCTGGTCAAAGCCTTTATAGGAGAGAGCCAGGCAAGGAACAGGTATTCTTTCTATTCCAAGATTGCCAAAAAGGAAGGATACGAGCAGATAGCTGAGATATTCCTGGCTACCGCGGAGAATGAAAGAGAACACGCCAGCCAGCTTTTCAAGATGCTGCAGGTGCTTAAAAGAAAAAGCAGGGAGAACTTAAAAGAGATAAAAGTAGAAGCTGATGCCCCTACTATTCTGGGCAGTACCGGGGAGAATCTAAAATCAGCCATTGAGGGCGAGCATTACGAGACTTCAATAATGTATCCGGAGTTCTCCAGGACAGCAGAAAAAGAAGGGTTGTCTGAAGTCGCCAGGAAACTTTGGTCAATCGGTAAAGCAGAAGAGCATCATGAAGAGAGATACAAAAAGCTTTTGAAGGAGGTAGAGGCAGGTACTGTTTTCAAAAAGAAGAAAAAAGTATACTGGGAATGCCGTGAGTGCGGTTTTATCTTTTATGGCACAGAACCACCTCTAAAATGTCCTTCTTGCGACCACGAGAGAAGTTATTATCAGATAAAATGTGAGAAATATTAAAGCTTTTATGTAGGGACAGAACACCGTTCTGTCCTATTTTAGCAGAAAGTAGGGGCATCCTGCCGATGGCGGGACAACGTGCCCCTACAAAATCGGTAATCCCACCTTGCCCACAAGGTGGGATTTTTTTAAAAAGGTGCGGGAAATCCAATTCCCGCACCAACGAAGTATGACAAACATTCCTGATTGGCAGAAAATATAAGAATGTCTGTTCCATTGTTATATTCAAAAAAAGATTTAAACCTTCATATTATGATCCATAATTCAATTCAACAAGGACTTGACAAATAAATAATTATTTTATATAATGTACCAAATTAACATGTCATATAGTATTATAACTATACAACTATTAGCTGTCAAAATCTGGAGTAAATAAATGACAACCAAACCAAGTTGTTTTGTGGCTTATCCCTCAAGACCTCCTGCATTAGCTGAGACCATTGAAGAAGCTATAAGTCAAATAAAGAACTCTCAAGAAGTCAATATAGATGGTTGGAAGTCTACCTCTGTTTCAGGCAAATTCATAATAACAGCAATATGCAAGGCTATTGAGGAAAAAGATGTTTTTATTTGTGACCTGACGACCTTAAACCATAATGTTTTATTCGAATTGGGATTTGCTATTGCAAAAAACAAGCGAATATGGATTCTTCTTGATCCTAGTAAAGAGAAATCAAAATTAGATTACGATAAATTTAAACTCTTAACCACTGTAGGATATTCTCAGTACAGTAACAGTCGTGAAATTTTAAATAAATTCTATGAAGACCAACCCTACAAAGATCTTGAAAGTACGATTTATAAATCCGCTATAGAGTCAGTTATCATTCAACAA
>JAOUFL010000297.1 GCA_029858245.1 Candidatus Zixiibacteriota bacterium | reverse complement strand
AGGTATATGACGTCACCGGAGCAGGAGACACCGTTATCTCAGCTTTTAGCTGTGCTTATGCTGCTGGAGCATCCTTAAAAGAAGCAGCTTTGATCTCCAATCATGCTGCGGGGATTGCAGTGGGTGAATTGGGTACTGCCCAGGTGACCGGAGAAGAATTGTATCGGGAATTAAAGGATTATACTGAATAGAAAAATTGGAAACACAGATTCTGGCTGTAAAAATTTAAATTTGTTAACTTAAAAATTCCTCTGATAAGGTTAAATGGGTAAGATAGTTTCTTTAGAGAGATTAATAAAGATCAGAGATAATGCTAGGTCAGAAGGTTTAAAAGTAGTTTTCACCAACGGCTGTTTTGACCTGTTACACCTCGGGCATATCGATTATCTGCAAAAATCAAAAAAGTCGGGAGATATACTGATCGTCGGGCTAAACAGTGATTCCTCCGTCAGAAAAATCAAGGGGAAGGGAAGACCTATCCAGAGCCAGAAAGACCGCGCCAGCATCCTGGCGGCTCTTCAGTTCGTGGATTACGTCTGCATATTTGGTGATTTGACCCCTATCAAGCTTATCTCCAGGCTGCTTCCCGATTACCTGGTTAAGGGTAGTGATTGGAAAATAAAAGATATTGTGGGAAAAGATATAGTAGAATCAAGTGGAGGAAAAGTTTTAACCATAAAAATGGTCAAGGGTAAATCGACCCAAAAAATCATTCAAACCATTTTAAAAAATCTCCGCAAAATTCGATAATAACCTGAAAAGAAAAATTATACTCTTCTACTTTTTTACTTGACACGCTTGTTTGTGAGTGTTATCCTGAGAAGTAAACCCGCCTACCTTCAGGGATATTTTTTTATATAGAGGTTAAAGGTATAATGTAGATTAAGAAATGAAAGATAGAATAAAAAATTTAAGGGAAATAATTGACAGGGAAAACCTGGATTTGCTAATGGTAACGTCTCTTTTGAATCTCAGGTTTCTTTGTGGGTATACGGGCTCAAATGGCGTTCTCTTGATCTCCAGGCGCGGGTCTTTTTTTCTTACGGATTTCAGATATAAAGAGCAGGTCAAAGACGAAGTCAGGGGAGCCAGCATTAAAATAGCCCAGCGGGAGTTATTCTCTGCGATTGCGGATACGGGATGGCTTAAACAGAAAAGGGTTAAAGTCGGCTTTGAAGCAAAGCACCTCACATTTGCCCAGCTTGAAAAGCTAAAGACCAATTTTCCTGCAGTGATCTGGATTCCAACTGAGGATCTGGTTGAATCGATCCGGATAATTAAAGATGAAGAGGAGATCAGAAGTATAAAAAAGGCTGCGGAGATTGGTGTAAAAGTATTTCATGAACTACTGCCCTTGCTTAAACCCGGGATTCGAGAAAAAGATATCTCGAGTGAGATCGAATACAGAATCAGGAGGAATGGGGGAACTGCCTCGGCTTTCGAGTCAACCGTGGCTTCAGGTATCAGATCGGCTATGCCCCATGCGAAGGCTTCTTCCGAAAAGATGAGAAGGGGAGAATTTGTCACCCTGGATTACGGTGCTTGTTTTCAGGGGTATGTCTGTGATATAACCAGGACGCTGGTTTTAGGACGGGCAACATCAAACCAGAGAAAAATCTACAATTTAGTCCTGAAAGCCCAGAAAAAAGCTATTGATAAAACACACTCTGGAATGAAAGGAGTTGAATTGGATAAAGTCGCTCGCGATATAATAAAAAAAGGAGGATATGATAAATATTTTGGTCACGGATTAGGACATGGTATAGGGCTGGGGGTGCATGAGGGACCCAGCATCAGCACAAGAAGTCAGGATACACTCAAGGCGGGGATGGTTGTTACCATTGAACCAGGTGTTTATTTGCCGGGATGGGGTGGTGTGAGGATCGAAGATGATGTTCTTATTAAACGAAATAGCTGCCTGGTTTTAACTGATATCGAAAAAGATCTGATAGAATTGTAAGATGATTTGCCTGTATGTTTTTGCAGGAGCGACTTTATGAGCTTTAACAGAAATG
>JAOUFL010000099.1 GCA_029858245.1 Candidatus Zixiibacteriota bacterium | reverse complement strand
ACAGCCAGCCATCCCCTCCTCCGGGCAGGGAAGAGTGTAACGACTGCCAGCTTCTGGGAAATTTAATTGACATCCTCACTCAAAGCAAAGATAAGAATGCCTGATTTAACCGGGAAAAAACATATCTGGATAATCTCCGACGGCTCGGGGTCCACTGCGGAAAGGGTGCTGCAGGCATCTCTGGTTCAGTTCGGGGATAAAAATATCGTAATCCGTAGGTTCCCTAATATACTGAAGAAAGAGCAGATAAGGGATATACTTCAGGATGCCTTAAAAACAAAAAGCTTTATCGCCTATACCCTGGTTACCCCGGAACTGAGAAACGAGATTTTAATCCTGGCTAACCAGTACAATCTCACCACAGTAGACCTCCTGGGACCCCTGCTTACCAGCCTGACCAATTTTTTAGCCTCCAGCCCGGAATCCAGGCCCGGTTTACTCTCCGAGCTTGACCATCGTTACTTCAAAAGAATCGATGCCATGGGATTTGCTGTCAAGCATGACGATGGCCACAGGGTACGCGATCTGAACCAGACGGATTTAGTGATAGTCGGTGTATCCCGAACCTACAAGACCCCCTTATCCATCTATTTAGCCTATAACAAGGGCTTGCTGGTGGCAAACATTCCTTTGATTCTGGATATAATCCCCCCCCAAGAGCTTTTCGAAATAGACCAGTCCAGGATTGTGGGATTGACCATTAACCCGGAGCTTCTGATAAAACTACGCCAGAGCAGGTTAACCCAGTTAGTACATCCGGACATAAATTATGCCGACCCCGAACACGTGGTGGAGGATTTGAATTACAGTCACAGGTTATTTCAGCAAAACCCTGACTGGCCCGTAGTGGACATCACCGGCAAAGCCATCGAGGAGATAGCCAGCGAAATCTGTTTTTTAACCATAGACCGGATTAAAAATATTGACTCTGGGGAAAAAGGGGAATAAATCAATGAAAAAGCAACTAACTATTATATGAATGATTCTGGAAATCCAATTCCCGACCCAACATAAAAAAACTGTAGGGGCAGGACATTGTCCTGCCCTTTTTATTCATTGTTTCCTGCCTCTCGGGTTCCCTGACCCGACGGATATTTTAGGACAGAACACTGTTCTGTCCCTACAACAAACCCTGGTGGAACAGGTAACTTGCCTGTTCTGCCGATTAGACCAAATAAATCACGAAAAAACTTACCAAAAAATATTGACTCCGGGGAGAAAACAGAATAAATTGTAAGAAAACTGTTATGAATTATTCTTTCTTTTTAGACGAAACTGGAGACCACGGTTTAAGTTTTATAGATAAGAATTTCCCGTTATTTTTATTATGTGGTTTTGCCATAAGTGAAGATGCTCTCAAAGAGATAGAGAAGAAAATAAATAAGTTCAAGCAAAAATATTTTAAAACAACTGAAATTATACTTCATTCAAGAGATATAAGAAAGTGCGAGGGGGTTTTTCAGATTTTGTTTGATCTAAACCTGAAAGCAGAATTTTACAAAGACCTTAATAAGATTATTGGAGAAGGGGATTATTGTTTAATAGGTTCAGGGATTCAAAAGGAGGAGCATATAAAGAAATATGGAAAAGGAGCAAAGGACCCCTACTCCCTTTCTCTTTCATTTGTTCTTGAAAGACTGATTTTCTATTTGGATAAAATCGATGAACAGGCAAAGGTAGAGATTTTCGCTGAGGAAAGAGGTAAAAGAGAGGATCAGATGTTGCTTTCACATTTTAATTCTATAATGGACCGAGGTACCTTTTATGTTCAACCAGATAGATTTAAGAACAGAATAGAAAAGTTTAATTTCCATAGCAAAAAAGATAATATTGTCGGCTTACAAATCGCTGATTTATGTGCTTATCCTTTAGCCAGACACTTGCTAAATCCTGAGGAGCCTTATATTCCTTTTAAAATAATAGAAAGGAAAATTTATTGCAGTGAGGAGGGTCAGTATGAGGGATGGGGATTAAAACTTTTCCCTTAAAAATAAAAAGTCCCCCAAAAGAGGGAGACCTTTTAACGACCGGGAGACACCCCGATCCCATTTAAACCTCTAGTAATATTTACGGCAGAAAGGAGAAAAAGTCAAGGATTTTTAGGGGAATTTTTTAAGTTGTTGATTACAATGAACTTGGACAAAGATAGACTTCTCCTTACTATGGAATCTCAAGTTCCCTTAAAATCTGCCAGAATTCTGAATCGCTAAAAAAAATGATTAAGGAAGCCTCGGTCTGGTCAAAAGAGATTTTGAAATTGTCAGAATTGACTGAAAAATGATTGTATTTCAAATTGATTTATAGAAATTTTAGCACGGAGGAGAACAATGGCCGTACCTGAAAATACTACATTTTTATGTCCTCATTGTAATGTTGTAAGTCGCCACACAAACGCAGGAACAAATTCCGAGTATAAACAAGCTATACTTTTAAAAGGTACTGATGAGAAAGACCATAAGACAGAAGTTGTGATGCGACATTTCATCCTTAAGTGTGATAATTGCCACAAAGATAGCTATTTCTTAGTTAAGGAATTTGCGAGGGTACTAGCCACTGGAATTAATCCGTCCGTGCTTGCATATTCTCCTGCTGAAGCAGTTCACCAGTATCCAATTGCAACCCCGGTTGTCCATACATCTGTCAACAATGATGTAATGCGTGCATCTATTGAAGCAGAAAATTGTTTTTCAGTGAGGGCATTCAACGCTTGTGGAGTAATGGCAAGAAGAGCAATTAGTTGCTTATGCACAGATAAAGGGGCAAAGGGCAAAGACCTATTCGAGCAGTTGCAATATCTCAAAGATAATAATCTTATTACACCTGATCTTTGGGAATGGGCGGAGGAACTCAGAATAATAGGAAGGCACGGCGCTCATCCAGAATGGGAGGAGGTATCAAAAGAGGATGCAGAATACGGTCTGAAATTTCTTCAAGAAATTATTCGTTATGTATATATAAATCCAGCAGAGCGCGCTGCGAGACGTTTGAAAGAAACAAAGAAGAAAAAACTATAAATCTCCAAAATTACAAATTATAAGTAGACTTAACTCAGACTTTGTTGAAATTTGCTATATTTACTACTCTGTTACAATCTCTTTTCTCCCGCTTCCACCATCTCCCACGGAAACACATACTCTTTTGGTTTTTCTTCGAACGCCAAAAATCCCGTATCCACTCCTGCCTTTCTAAACGCCTGAGATAAAGGCAGGTTTTCTTTTACACTATAATAAAGCCCCATCCCCACATTCCTGTCCCCTTGAGATAAAATCCCCTGCAGGACTGCTTCCTTTACGCTTTTCCTTTCGAACTTGATTCCTTTTAAGCCTCTTATTCCGTCCGAGATTATTTTTAATTTATTTTTCAAAGATTTCTCGGAATCCATAGGTGCCCATTGGAAAGGGGTATGTGCCTTGGGAACAAAGGGGTTTATTGAGAGGATGACTTCCCTGCGGACAGCCACAAGGGCTGTCCCTACGTTTTCGATGAAAATCTTATGAATCTTTTTGATTAAATCCACAATCCCCTCGATATCCTTTTTTTTCTCAGAAGGAAGACCTATAATAAAATAAAGCTTCAGTTTCTCCAGGTTTTTTTCTTTTGCCCGCCGGACTGCGTTCAGAACATCTTCACGTTTTATCCTTTTATCAATTATCTTCCACATCCTCTCAGTTCCTGCTTCCGGGGCTAAAGTCAAGGTCTTAAGACCGGATTCAATCAATATATCTAAAAGATTAGGGGTAACCTTATCGACTCTCAGGGATGAAATTCCTATCCCGTACCCTTTTTGATATAATTCAAAGCAGACCTCCTCCAGGAAGGGCAGATCCGAAACCAGCGAACCCAAAAGCCCGACAGATTTAGTTCCTCCACAATATTTTTCAATCTCAGAAATAATCTTCTCTTTTTTATGAAACCTGAAAGGCTTATAGATATGTCCTGCTGCACAGAACCTGCATCTCCAGGTACATCCCCTGCCGGTTTCGACTATGAACATATTCTTGAAGTGCGAAAGTGGTGTGACAATAGAGGAATAGGTCTCAATTTTTTCGAGATTAGCTATTCGCTTTTCGATTTTATAGGGGAACCCCTTTTCAATCTTATACTCCCTGAGTAAACCTTTTTCATCATAAACTGGCTCGTAAAATTCGGGCAGATAAACTCCTTTCACCCTGGATAATTCCATAAAAAGCTTTTTTCTGGAATACCCTTTCCCTGAAGCCTCAAGAAAAATTTCAGCTATGTCCTTGATCCCTTCTTCTCCTTCACCGATAAAAATCAGGTCAAAAAAGGGTGATAGTACTTCCGGATTCAAAGTAACTGCCACACCACCGGCTATAAGAAAAGGATGGTTTTCATCCCTTTCCTTCCGGAGAAGTGGAACCTTCGCCTGCTTTAACATCTTCAGGATGTTAAGATAGTCCAATTCAAAAGGGACAGAAAAAGAGACGAGCTGAAAAAAATTCAAAGGGTCGCCGGATTCCAGAGCCCTCACCTTATCCGGAAGTTTATAATCAAAAAGGAAAAACCTCTCGCAGGAAACACGCTCCATCTGGTTCAGAATTTTATAAATCGATTGAAATCCCAGATTGGCAATCCCTACTTCATATCGATTGGGATATCCCAGAGCCACTCTCAACTGGTAGGAGCTTTTCCTTATGGTTCCTTTTTCCTGGGACAGAATCTTTTTTCTTATTATGTCGAATTTTCTCATCTATACCCTCTCCCTGACCCTCTCCCTTATAGGGAGAGGGGAAAATAAACTACTTTCCTTATCCCTCCCTGGAACGAAGGGATAATGGCAGGTTGAACACCCTGGCTTGATATATAAAACAGTAGTAAATTATAATGTGGTGATTCGATTTATCAAACCACAAATTGCCAGAACTATCACCATTATAAAGATAATTTTTTTTTATTCAACAGAAAATAACAGGGGCGGGTTTGAAACCCGCCCCTGCAAAAACCTGCCATTCGTTATTCCGAACGATATCTCATAAGTTGGTGGAGACCATATAAAGCCCGCCCTTTCTTTCGATAACCATAACCAGCATTCTCTTGCTCTTGACCCTGCTTATGGCATTTTTATAGTCAATCATATTTTTAATCTCTGCATTGTTCATCTCGCGAATCACATCCCCCTCCTGTAAGCCTAAACCAGCTCCTTTTCCATTCGCCTCCACTGAAAGTATAACCACGCCTTCTCTGCCGGAGAGATTTAACCTGTCTGCCAGGCTTGAAGTAATTTCGGAAACCGTTATGCCTAACAAATCCTCCCTCTCTCCTTTGGTTTTTACCTCGGGTTCCTTCTGGGCCGAAAACTCGGCATGGATTATCTGTTTGTCCCTGACTAAAGAGAGCTTCAGTCTTTCCCCCGGCTTCAAAAAAGAGATATTATCCTTATAATCATCTATATTTCTGATTTTTTCTCCATTGACCTCCGTTATCAAATCACCTCTTTTGATCCTCGCTTTTTCAGCAGGACTGCCCTTTTCCACCTCGATAACTATTGCTCCCTGCTCTTCCTTTATATTCAAGGATTGTGCCAGCAGGGAGGTCAAATCCTGAACCCTTAATCCTATCCAGCCCTTCTCCACTTTACCTTTGTTAATCAGGTCGTAGATAATATTTTTAACCCGGTTTATGGGAATGGCAAAGCCAACTCCTTCCGAGCCTCTGCTGGTGGTGAAAATAAAGGTGTTAATCCCGATAACCTCTCCATCTGCGTTAACCAGAGGTCCTCCGCTGTTACCCTGATTAATGGCGGCATCTGTCTGGATCATCTTCCTGTAGACCCTCTCATTCTCGTTACCTCTCTTTATATCACGTTTCAGGGCACTTATCACTCCCACAGTTACTGTAGGCTGGGTATCGTCCAGAAGATAGCCAAAGGGATTACCCAGAGCGATAGCCCATTCCCCTATGATAAGGTTATCCGAATCTCCTAATTGAGCAAAGGGGAAATTATCGTCTTCGATCTTAATCACCGCTATATCTGAGGAAAAATCCTGACCAACAAGCTTACCCTTGAACTCCCTCCCATCCGTCAGGGTAATTTTGATATCATCCGCATCACTCACCACATGCTCGTTGGTAAGAATATAACCATCCTCACTGATTATCACCCCGGAGCCTAAGGAATAAACCTTCTGCTTGTACTCCCTGGGCTGGAAAAACCTTCCCCAGAAATCATCAAACGCATCATCCCGAAAAGGAGAAAAAAATGAGGATTCCCTGATAGTCCTGATCTGTATCACGCTGATAGAAACAACTGCCGGACCAACCTTTTCGGCTGACTGAACAATAGCATTCCTCCTGGTCTGGGTTATCTCCTCCTGGGCAGATGCATATATAGCCTTACCCACTGCGTTCTCAAAAGAAGGATTCTTCTCGTTTAAATACTCGAAAGAGCTTTTCCCTTTTAACCAGAAAAATCTCAGGCTCGTTCCTAAAAAAGCACCGGCCAGGGCTAAAAGGAAAACTACAAGATAAATACCTTTATTTGACTTGTTCTGAACCATATCTTTTAATTATTATACCAATAAGGATTTTAAAAAGTTCTAATTTTTTTATAATGAGCTTAAACGAAAGTTAAACTTCTTCTTAAATCCTCAAGCAGGTCCTCCTTGTTCTCAATACCCACGCTCAGCCGTATCAAACTATCGGAGATGCCTAATCTTTTTCTAAGTTTCAGAGGAACGGACGAATGGGTCATTATCGCTGGATGGTCAGCTAAGGATTCCACACCTCCCAGGCTTTCAGCTAAGAAAAACAGTTTCAAGCTTTTCAAAAACCTCCTGCTTCCTGCAAGGCCACTTTTCAGCTCGAAAGAGACTATGCCTCCAAATCCGCTCATCTGCATTTTCGCCAGGTTATGTGCAGGATGGGATTTTAATCCCGGGTATATAACCCTTTTCACTTTTTTATGCCGGGATAAGAATCTTGATACCTCAAAGGCATTAGCCTGGTGTTCCCGCATCCTCAAGGATAAAGTCTTCAGACCTCTCAGGGCTAAAAAACAATCGAATGGACCCGGAACACCTCCAACAGCATTCTGGCAGAACTTCATCCGGTCATAATACTTCTGGCTGGAGGTTAAAATCGCACCTCCCACCAGGTCACTGTGACCCCCTAAATACTTGGTACTGCTGTGAACCACTATATCCGCACCCAGGAGTAACGGTTTCTGAAAATATGGTGTCGCAAAAGTATTGTCAACCGCCAGTATCAGCCTGTGTTTTCTGGCAAGCCTGGAAACCTTTGAGAGGTCAATTATTTTCAATAGCGGATTAGTCGGGGTCTCGATCCAGATCATCCTGGTATTTTCCTTTAATACTTTTAAAAGGTTTTCAGGTGTGGTTAAATCCACGTAAGAGAATTCGAGTCCGTAGTCTTTATACACTTTCTCAAAGATTCTATAGGTACCACCATACAGATCATCGCAGGATATGATATGATTATTTGTTTTCATAAGGTTCATCACCGTGGAGGTAGCGGCCATACCAGAAGAGAAAGCCAGACCGAATTTCGCCCCCTCCAGGGATGCCAGACATCTCTCTAAGGCGGTTCTGGTAGGATTTGCGGTGCGTGAATACTCGTAACCCTTATGTTCTCCGGGGGCACCCTGGGCATAAGTCGAAGTCTGATAGATGGGAACGATGACTGCACCTGTAGCTTTATCCGGTTCCTGCCCGGTATGAATGGCTTTGGTCTCGAACTTCATCTTAAAAAAATCCCTGCTCTTTCCCCATCGAAAAAAACGATTTTTATATTAGCTTATAAATTAAAGAAATCCATTATCCTTCATCCACTTGTCAGAATAGATTTTACTCAGATAACGGGAGCCTGAGTCAGGAAGAATAGTTATTATGATCTTGTCTTTCCCCACCTTCCTGGCTAAATCCACTGATACCAGAGCAGCTGATCCGCTTGAACCGCCTGCGAAAAGCCCTTCTTCCCGGGTAAGTCTGCGAGCCATTAAAAATGATTCCCTGTCATTTACCTGCACGATATCATCTATGATGGAGAAATCAACATTCTCTACCAGCATATCCTCCCCAATACCCTCGACCTTGTAAACCCTGGGCTCTATATACTTTCCATATTTAAAATAATCGTGATATATTGAACCAATGGGATCAACTGCCACGATTTTTATTTCAGGTTTTTTCTCCTTCAGGAACTTCCCGGCACCGGATAATGTCCCACCAGTTCCTATGCCAGCAACAAAATAGTCGATTCCTCCACTGCATTGCTCCCAGATTTCAGGACCTGTGGTATAATAATGCGATTCGGTATTCTTAAGGTTATGGTATTGATTGAGGTAAA
>JAOUFL010000098.1 GCA_029858245.1 Candidatus Zixiibacteriota bacterium | reverse complement strand
AAGCAAGTAGTTTTGAACCTTTTGCATAATGCATCCCAGTCTATTCCGGACAGAGGGCTGATCCAGGTATTTGCCAAGCTGGAGAAGGGTGATACCGGAGACCAGGCAGTATTTAATGCGATGGAGCACAGGGTAAGCCTGAAAGTCAGAGATAACGGAACGGGTATGAGCGAAGAGGTGAAAAACAAGCTTTTTACGCCATTTTTCACCACCAAGGAGAAAGGAACAGGTTTAGGGCTTTCCACGGTGAAGAAGATCGTTCAGGCACATAAGGGGGTAATAAATATAGACAGCGAGCCGGGGAAGGGTACAACCGTTACCATTTATTTACCTCAAAACCTATAATAATATTAAGCGGGAGAGGAAAAGAATTGTTAGAAAAAAGAATTTTAGTTGTGGACGATGACAATTTGATGAAGGATTTCCTGAAAGAGACCTTAACCCGTTCGGAATATCTGGTAGATTTAGCCTCGAGTGGTGATGAAGCCCTGGATAAGCTGAAGCTGAAGGAGTATGACGTTATAGTCTCCGATATCAGGATGCCTAAGTTAGGGGGGATGGAGCTTTTGAAAGCAGCCAGGGAGAATTCTCCGGATATCAAGGTAGTAATGATGACTGCCTACGGCACGGTTGAGAACGCAGTCGAGGCTATGAAATTGGGGGCATTCGATTACATAATGAAGCCTTTTTCCGCAGATGAAATCGAGCTGGTGGTGAAAAAAGCCTTTGAGTATAAAAAACTGATTATCGAAAACCGGATGTTAAAGTCTGAGGTCGCCGGGAAATACAGGTTTCAGAATATCGTCGGAAAATCGCCGCAGATGCAGAAAGTTTTTGAGATGGTGGATATGATTGCCGACAGCCGGTCGTCAGTTTTTCTTGCCGGAGAATCGGGTACCGGCAAGGAACTCATAGCCAAAGCGATTCATTATAACAGCTCGCGAAAAGATGGCCCTTTCATCAAGATCAATTGTGCGGCACTCCCTGAAGGTCTGGTGGAATCCGAACTATTCGGGCACGAGAAAGGAGCGTTTACCGGTGCTTTACGCCAGACCAGGGGCAGGTTCGAAATGGCAGATGGCGGAACGCTGCTTCTGGATGAGATAAGCGAGATGCCTCCGGGTCTGCAGGCTAAACTGCTGAGAGTTCTTCAGGAACGGGAATTTGAAAGAGTAGGCTCAGGCCAGTCTATTCAGGTGGACGTAAGGATTATCTCCACTTCCAATAGAAACGTGGAAGAGGAGATAAAAAAGGGGAATTTTAGAGAAGACCTCTTCTTTCGCCTGAACGTGATTCCCATTCATTTACCGCCGGTAAGGGAGAGGAAGGAGGATATCGCTTTATTAGTCCAGCATTTTTTACAGAAATATAATCAGGAAAATAACCGGAATGTTCAGGGATTCTCAGAAAAGGTAAATAAACTTTTTATGGAGTATCACTGGCCCGGTAATGTCAGGGAGATTGAAAACTATCTCGAAAGAGCAGTGGTAACTACTAAAAATAAAATTCTGACGCCGGATGATTTCCCGAAAGAGCTATTTTTTAGAAAAGCGGATTATGACGACTCCGGATTAAAAGTAGGCTGTACCATTGCAGAGATGGAGAAAGCTTTGATTTTAAAAACCCTGGATGCTCATGCCGGAAACAAGACCAAAGCAGCAGAGATACTGGGTGTTTCCTCCCGCACCCTGCGGAATAAACTTCAGGAATATGGATTAAAGGAAGAAAAAGAATGATAAGATGCTAAGAGCACAACCCAACGTTCACTGCAAGTCTTTGCTAAAGATAATTTTTTAGTAGGGGAGGGGCTTGTCCCCTCCCGTTTTTTGAATAATGTAGCGGAAGGCTTCAGCCTTCCATAATAAGTAGATAGTAGCGCGAGTATATAGTAGGCAGAAAATAACGTAGTGCGAGGCTTTAGCCTCGCAAAAGCTTTCCCCTCTCCTTGCAGGAGAGGGCTTCGTCGTGAGCTCCCTTCTGTCTGAGCTCAGGGTCGAAGACAGCCGAACGGTCAGGGTGAGGTCAACATAGCATCCGAATGAGAGAAAATTCCTTAAATAAACTCCTGGGTGTTGTTTCTTTTGAGGAAAGGGTTATCCGGGACTATAATGAAATACCCTGCAAGGATATGGACCTGGATTGTTTTGCCTTTGATGGTAAAATTCCCTTTGGCAGTTACGAAAAATGCTATAATTACGCCCCGGAATTAGGCGGATGTATTTTCTGCCAATGGAAGAGAGGATAAAAGGTAACCTCATAGGCGGGGCTCCCAACCCAACCCTACAGCTAAGAGATAACAAACTGTAGCAAGGTACTCCACCTAAGTTTTTATACAAGTAATGCAAAAAGCTCCACCATCAGGGGGGATAAAGTGGCATTTTACTAAATCTTAGGGGGTGGAATATTTTACCGTAAAACAGGAATAATTTTTCAAGAAATTGAAAAGGCAAGGAATTGCAACTCAAACAATAATTTGGCAATTGATTAATAAGCAAGGGGATAGCAACATAAAATAGAATTTATAAAATTGGCATATAAGTTGCAAAAACAAATTTATGAAGAACCGAAGTTGCAGCACACCAGGCTTGAGGAGAGAAAAACTCGTTTTAACTTCTCAAGTCCAAATAACGGAGAGGGGGAAATGGCTGAGAGAATGAAATAGAGTTTCCTCTCTCAGCCTTAATAATTTGTAGAAAAATCATACCTTTTGGGAGATGTTCATCTCATCAATGAAGTGAGCCTGAATTTTATAGCTGAATTAATAGCATTTATCCTGTTATTTATTCTTTTCTTTCTTGGATGCTTCAAAAGCTTATCGATTTTTCCACCGAGCTTTTTGAATATCTCCCTTTTTTGACAGAGTAAATATATCAGAAGATTACAAAAAACCCTGCATGGAGAGTTGCATACTGCGAAGGATAGGTTTCACCATAATCCTCATTCAGACTAAAGATATGATTAAACTGACCCTCTAATTGCACCCCCCATCTTTTCCAGATCCTGTAGTAGATTCCCATTCCCAGATTCACTCCCAGATGAGTCTTTTCATAAATATTATTTGAGTTGGTGAGGTTATTCCAGAGTTGATAGATATCATTTGAATAGGTTAGCTGGGGGATGTAAAGACCTGCTCCAATTTTGAAAAAAGGAGAGAATCTACCTGGCTCCGCCATTAATTTTCCTGAAAGAGATATATTATACAGTTTCCTGTCGGTTCTATCACCGTGACCAGTTCTAGAATTCTCGATATCGATATATCGAAAAACAGGTTCATAATATTTAATATAACTGAAATCCAGGCCCAACAAGAACTGCTCATCCAGAAAGTAATCGATTTGAGCTCCAAAAGAAGTGAATCTGGGTGTATGATATTCCAGGAAATAAGCATTTCCGGCTTTAGCAGTAACCATAAACCTGTTCTTGAAATTCTCAGCCTGAGCATTCTGGATTAACACCAAAAAACATATAAAGAAAATTAGTTTTTTCATAACCCCTCCCTAAAATGTTTAAGTTCTAAATTAATTATAGTTCAAACCCTGCTTTTGTCAAGTCAAATCTGCTCTATTTTTGCACAGGAAAGGTTATCCCAAAAGGGGGAAATAATTTCCTTCAAGGAATTTGTGTTCGGGTAATAATCAAATAATCCACCAAGCTTAATATTCTGGCTAACAAGAGCTTACAGCAGAATACCTGCTACTCTCCTTCACAGGCATAGGGTTTGCTTAACTCCTTAAAAAAAATTAGAGTTATGGAAGCAATTTATAATCTGGCAGTTTCAAATTTCAAGTTTTACCTGGCATTCGCTTTTAGAACATACGGATTGCTTTTTACTACCCCCTGTTTCAGACATAGAACAGCCCCCTTCTTTTTTAAGTCAGGGCTGGTATTTTTTATATCCTTAATTCTTTTATCGGTTAGTATCTCTCAAGTCTTTTCGATTCCCGATCTAATAATTTCATATCTGATCCCTTTAGCCATAGAAGCTCTGGTCGGCGGATTATTCGGCTTATTGTTCTATTTACTTTCCCGCGACCAAAATCTATTCCCCTGGCAGTGTGAGCCTGGAGGGAAACTTGAACGGGAAAGTAACTAAAAAACAGTAAAATATTCAAATGAAGAAGACGATAATAATAATTGTAACCTTAAATCACCATCTATCAAAAAGCTTTAAAAAGCTCAAGGGGGATTATTTATGTCGTTAGAAAAGGATTGGGGTTTTTACCTTAAAAGTAAAGATCCTGTAAGAAGGCAAAAACTGCTTTCAGAATATCTGCCATTGGTAAAAAGCGTTGCAGGAAGAATGGCTATAGGGTTTCCCAGATCAGTGGAAATACAGGATCTCATAAGCACAGGAGTGATCGGGCTGGTAGAGGCTTTTTCCAACTTTGATCCCACAAGAGGAGTTAAGTTCGAAACCTATGCCGTACCCAGAATACGCGGTGCCATCTTAGATGAGTTAAGGTCGCTGGACTGGGTTCCGCGCTCGACCCGGTCAAAGTCACGGGAAATCGATAAGGCTATGACCAAACTGGAAAACAAACTGGGGCGAACACCAACCGCCAAGGAGCTGTCAAAATCACTGAGAATCCCGATTGAGGAACTTCATTCTGCCAGAGGAGACCTTTCCTCCTCCATCGTACTATCCCTGGATGATCTGGTTTATAAGGAAGATGATAATCGCCAGATTCCAAGAATAGAGACCATAGAAGATGATTCCTGCAATAATATCCTCTCTGATCTGGAGAAAAAAGAGATGAAGTCATATCTGGTCTCTTCCATAAAGGACTTATCTGAACAGGAGAGACTGGTCATCGCTCTTTACTATTATGAGGAATTGACCCTCAAGGAGATAGGAGAGGTTATGGAGATCTCCGAATCAAGAGTCTCTCAAATTCACACTAAGGCAGTGTTGAAATTAAGGAATATGATCAAAGATAAATTCATTCACAAATTATGAGCCAAGATAATTTTTCAAAAAATAGTATTCTTAAGGTTTCTGTTGGAAGTAGAATTTTAAAAAAAGGGAATTCCCTAATAAAAAATGAAAAATGCAAATACCGGAAGATAATTAAAAGTAACGAGTTAAAAACAGATTCAACAGAACAGAAAAATCAAAAAGATATAAAGAGAATAATTGATGTGACACTATGAAGGTTATTTACTCAGAGGCTAAAAATGACTTCAAATTCAGAATTAATCAAGGAAGAGCATGTAACAGGAGGGGTTGGGGAATTTTCATTACGAAGATTGCAAGAAACGGAAAGATTGGCCAGCCTGGGTGAAGTTCTGGGTGGGGTAGCTCACGAGATAAACAATCCCCTGCAGATCATACTCGGCAAAGCTCAAATACTTCTAATGAGGTTGTCAGGGGAAAAGAATTGCTCAGGATCGAAAGAAGATTTAAAAGCCATAGAAAAAAACTCACAGCGAATTGCAGAATTGCTGAACTGCTTGAATGACATCGGATGGAAAGAATCTGAAGAAGAGAAAGTTAACACGGTTATAAACTTGAACAATCTGGCAGTATCTATAATATCCTTAATCAGGGCGGGCTTAAAAGATAAAAAAATTGAGTTAGAAACAAGTATACCGGAAAACCTCCCCCGGGTAAGGGGGAACCCGGCTAAGATAAAAGAATTATTACTTTATCTGGCACTCAATGCCAAGCTCAGGCTTAACCGTGGAGGAAAATTGGGTATCAGCTTTAAAAAGGATGATAAGTTTCTTATGGTAGAGTTTAACGATAAGGGCGAAGAATATTCTCCGAACACACTGAAATATCTGGAAAACCCTTTGTCCGAGAGTATTCTCGGGAAATCATACTTTGGATTGTTAGGCAGCTACCGGATAGTAAACCAACATCGGGGTTCTCTGACAATTAAAAGTAATCCCGGCAAAGGAAATACCGCAACAGTTCGATTACCATCTATCTGAAGTTAACCATGCGAGATATCGTTTGTTAAAAAATAAATTAAGGTATGATACTTCGAGTAACCAGACATTTAAATACAAGGAGCTATTATGCAGAAGAATAAAACCCTGATAGAAGATAGAAAACTTAAACGGGAACAATACCGGGGTAAGATTATAGACCTCGTACTGGAAGAGAAACCGGTAAACTATAAAATTATTTCTTCTAAGGGTGAGGAAAACAGCAATAAAGAAACCTGTGGAGAAATACTCTCATTTAATGAAAAGGGAATACTCCTTCTAACGGAAGAAGATATAAAAGAAGGCTCATATATAAATCTCTCCATTAAATTTAAAGAGCTGGGTCCCCTGGACGATATACTGGGAAAAGTAAAAAAGGTAGAGAGATCCGAGGAGAATGATTTTTATGTTGGCATTGAGCTTTATTCACAGGAGCAGATCAGGGCAGAAGCACTAAGCAGTCTTTTCCCTGAACAGGCAGCAGGTTTCGAACAAAAATTAAAAAAAAGATTGATAGAATATTTTGATCAAGAAAAAGAACATCAGGATAAACTTGATACTGCACTGACATGAAATAAGACCTGTTCAAGAGGTATTAACCATAGTCGTTTGTTTCATAGCATAACGAACGAATTTAACAAAATTATTAAATAACCCGGGAAAGATAACCAAAAAAGAGTTGAAGATAAGAATTCTTTTTAGAAGGAGGATAGGATGGAAAACATTCTGGTTGTAGATGACGAGGAGCATCTCCTTAACCTCTATGAAGAAGAGTTGCTGGAGCAGGGATATCAAGTGAAACTCGCAAAAAACAGGACTCAGGCACTGGAGATAGTAAATAAAGAGAAAATAAATCTGGTGGTTTTAGATATCAAGCTGTCAGGAGAGGAGAATGGTCTTCAAATATTATCCTTGCTAAAAGAAAAAAATAAAAACCTGCCGGTTATAATAAACTCAGCATATCCAAGCTACAAGATAAATTTTCAAACCTGGTTAGCAGATGCTTATCTGGTCAAATCCTCTAACCTTGTAGAATTGAAAGAAAAAATCAAACAACTATTGCGAGGTTAAAATGGGTGAGGAAAATGCCGGAAAATCAATTTCCTTCACGAAAATAAAAGATGAGAATTCATATAAGGAGATTGAAGAAGTTTTGAATTCGATGGAGAACTTTGTAGAACAGGTAAAGGAAATCGCTTTGAACCTGGCTACAGCTACCGCCAAGGCAAAGAACTACCTGCCAGCCAAGATAACCGAGGATGTGCTGGAACTTGTTAATCAATCCTCCAGGGCTACAAACGAGATGGTCAAGCTTATAAAACTTGTGCGTATGGAAGTAGGCGGTATCTACTCCATTAATCAATACGGGGAAATAGAATTCCAGAGAAACAAGGTGATTGAGGAAAGGATAGAGGAATATCTTGAGAGAATTCTATCTCAGAGCCAGAGAATACTTCTGATCATGAAAAGGCTAAAGTCGATATCTATTGATAATAAATTAATTTAAAAGTAATAAAGTGTCTTTTAAAGGAAAATAATTCTAAACAGGGGGAATATAATTCCACAAATCTCAGAGTGTCTATGATTGAGTGTTTCAAAAAACATGAGGATTATCTTCCTAAGAAAATGTCTGATAAAAGGTTGAAGGTATGAAACGAAACATATTCAGGCCTTTATGTAAAGGCATAAAAATTGCATACAGGAAATATCGGAGTTAACGTATTTTCGAGGATTCATATGTCAAAATCACAGTTCATTTTAATTATTTTAATTCTGCTTATGGTTTTACTTCTTCCTTATGGTATTAAATCCGGAGAATTGAACAAAACCAAAAGCACGGTAAAATCAGAACAGATTTATACGATATTGGAAGGCTAAACACCAAAATTTTTATCAGATAATAACGGGGGAGTTTAAAAAAGGGAGGTTAATTGGAAAAGCAACTAGCAGGTCTGATTGAGTTAATAAATCAGGAAGTAGATTCCTTAGAAAATTTCCTCAAACTTCTCAGGCAAGAAGAAGAATGCCTGATCAATAAACATTTTGATCTTCTGGAAGAGTCCATTCGAAAACAGGGAAAAGCTCTCCTCAGGGCAAAGAAACTGGAAAGGAATAGGAAAGAGGTCACAACCTGGATTTCAAATGATCTTAGGATGGAGCAGAATAACATCTCACTGCTTAAACTAACCCAGTTGCTGGATAGCTCATATTCCTCCAAACTGGATGAGCTGCAGAAGACTTTACTGGGGCTTCATCGTAAGGTCGAAATGCAGAGGATAAAAAATGAAAAGCTCATCAAAGAGTCGATGGCTTGCATAGATAATGATATAAAACTCTTAATAGAATCACTGCCAGATTCACAGGCAGCCAAATCCCAGGGTAACCAGAAAAAAGCTGAGCTATCCTTGATACTGAATAAGGTCAGCTGAA
>JAOUFL010000296.1 GCA_029858245.1 Candidatus Zixiibacteriota bacterium | reverse complement strand
CTGCTATATAATAAGGCACCTCGTTCTGAAGATTCCTCAAGGTGTCCGAGGTATAACCTGATAATACTGTATGCGTATCCGTATATACCCCGCTCTCCGTCCCAAAATATAACCGGTATTCCACCAGGTCATTCTCCTCCAGGGAGGACCAGTTAACATATAGCTTCTCTCCATCCCCTGCATCCCATACCCGCACGTCCTCTACTGGCCCGGGTGAACTGGCTACCTCTACCACAGTGGCTAAGTTCATCTTCACTATCTCGCTCATATAAGGGATGTCCATATGTGTTAAAGAATCTGAAGCCTTATGATATTGAGAAGAAAAAATATATTCATCGCTATATACAATATTATATCCTAACTGAGAAAAGGGCCAGCTATCACTTCCGGATGAATTCCCTGCGATATGAGGAGTAAGGCTGGTGTATAATCCTGCCATCTGGGATAAAAGCTGGGCATAGGATTGAGAAGGTGGATCAGTATGTATAAGCATATCAGTGGAATTAGCCTCTTCAGCAATCATATCAAAGTTGATCATTAATTGTATATCTATACCCTGGTAAGCGGCATCCTGAGCATAAGCCCAGCTTCCGTGAAGACCAATCTCCTCTGCCGCAAAGGGCATAAAAATAACCGTCTTGGAAAGCGGATGCTCTGCTAATATCCTGGCAATCTCCAGGGTAGCAGCGGTTCCACTGCCGTTATCATCTGCTCCCGGCGCAGGAGCATTGAAATCATATGGAGCTTCATCCCAGTTCACTGAATCGTAATGCCCGCCCACTACTATCACCTTGTCCGGATTAACCGTTCCTGGAATAACAGCCACTACATTAGAATCGTTAAACCAATCCCATTTAAGATAGGAATCATAGCCGGTGAAAGGATAGAAGTATACGCTGTCGATACCAAAATCTTCAAACTTATTTAACAGCCAGTGCCGGGCTTTTGGTATCGAATCGGAATAAACAAATCTGGTATTATAGGATTGAAGTTTCTCAACATAAGAAGTCAACGAGTCCATAGAAACCTGATTAACCAGGCTATCCAGATCCTGAGAAAAGGATACGACAGGTATAGAAGGTGAGGGTGGTGGTTTGTATTTTAGGGGAATGGTTCGATTACGGTAAACTCTGTTCAGTTGATAGCCAGCTTCAAGAAGTTTTAAAGCTTTGTCTCGATCAATTTTTAACAAAGCTCCTTTTTCATCTTCAAATAAAACTTCCCCATGGTCAGAAAGATTAACCTTTGTCCTGGATTTAGTCTTTGATACCAGATAATAATCCTGTATCCAGGGTGTTTCATCTATGATTTGAAAAGTAAGGTTATTTATCTCTAATATCTGTATCTTTTCTTTATCTATCTCAGTTATATAAGCATTATCCAGTTTGATATAAGCTTTCAGGCCTAAATCAGCAGCGATTTGGTAATCTTCAGGTGTTTTGAGCTGAATGTTTATAAGATATTGATCTGAGGCTTGTGTATTACCGATAAAAAATAAAACAATCAAAACCACATAGCAGACAACCCATCTCTTTCCGTAAAACATCTTTACCTCCTTTTAAATTTACTTTGTCAAGTTTTAAAAATGTTTCACAAATTATCATTTCAGCAAAACCATTTTCTTAGTTTCAGTATAATCTTTTATCTTCAATTGATAGAAATATATTCCGCTCGACACCTCGTTCCCTTTCTCGTCCCTACCATCCCAGATAATCTTATACTCTCCGGGCAGCCGCTCCTCATCTACTAAAGTCCTTACCTTCTGCCCCAGGATATTATAAACAGACAGAGTGGTGTGCAGAAACCCTCCAAACTCCAAACCCCTGACTCTATACTGTATGGTGGTGGTGGGATTAAAGGGATTGGGATAGTTCTGCTTTAAGGTGAACCTCTCGGGTAAAGTCGAAACAGGTGCCTCCTCTACACCCAGGGGCTCTCCGAAATCTCTCATCAGCGAGACTATAAGACCCCGGGCATCCTCATACTCCAGATAATATAAGGGAAAGCTAAAAAAGGCTTTCTGGTAATCTAAACCAT
>JAOUFL010000097.1 GCA_029858245.1 Candidatus Zixiibacteriota bacterium | reverse complement strand
CTTTCCATATCCAGTCAGTATTTCGGGAAAGAGAGCATCTGATCATATTATAACATTAAACTGGGCTTTAAAGGATAGACCGGATATTGAGGATACACTTGTCTACATGATATTAGATTTTATCCTAGTAAGAATGTCTTCCTCGCCCTTGCGAAATAAATTGATAAACGCTAATATCGGTAAACATCTTGCCGGTCAGGGTCTATACGCTGATTTGCAGCAGCCCTGCTTTTCCATAGGTCTCAAAGGAGTATCATCAAAAAATGTAAATATGGTGGAAACATATATTATGCAAACCCTGAATGCCCTCGTTAAGGAAGGAATAGATCCACGGATCATTCAAGCAGCTCTCAACAGGACAGAGTTCTCGCTGTACGAGGGAAATTTTGGAAAAATCCCTCCAGGGATACAATATATGTTAAGAGCGATGTCTGGCTGGCTTTACAATTCTGACCCTCTGAATAGAATTACGTTTGAAGCTACTTTAAAAGCCCTTAAGACCAAGATTAAAAATAATTCATGCTTTTTTGAAGATTTAATCGAAAATTATTTTCTCAAAAATAAACACAGAGCCACAATTATCCTGTACCCCGATGCGACCCTTTTAAAAAGAGAGGAAAATGAAGAAAGGAAAAGACTGCATGCAGTTCGAACATGCATGAGTGACACGGAATTGAATAATATAATAACCATGTCAGAAAAACTGAGTTTACTGCACAAATCGCCGGATTCGAAAGAAGCACGTTCAACCTTACCGGAAATCAAATTATCCAAAGAGATATTAGATGATGACTTTCCTGTTGTCATCCCTTACAAGCTTAAGGAAATGCAGCTCCTGTATAATAATCTACCCGGCCGGGGCATAGTATATATAACACTCGGTTTTGATATTCACACTCTTCCCCTGGAGTATCTTCCTTTTGCCCGCTTGTATACCAGAGCCCTTTTGCAGATGGGTACAAAAAAGTACCGTTATGTGGAATTGAATCAGCTGATAAATCAAAATACGGGAGGGATTCACACTGGCTTTCTCAATATTATAAAAAGGGGTTCGGAAGAAAGTGTAACCCGGATTTTCCTGAAATCTAGAACTTTAATAAACAGGGTTGAAGCGTTAACCGGGATTCTGAAAGAAGTTCTCGTTTTTTCTCAACTGGATAACCTTGAGCGCTTTAAACAACTTGTCAGGGAAGAGATAGCAAGACATGAATCAATGCTGGTTACGGAAGAGGTTCATAAAATTCTAAGGTACCGTTTGCAGGCACATTTTAATGAAGCTGGCTGGGTATGTGAACATATTTCAGGAATCAATTACATCTCATTCCTTAGGCGACTTTTAGCGGATATTGAGAACAACTGGGATTATGTATTAAATGTTTTACGTAACATGCATTCTATTTTATGCAACAGGAATACTATGATAATAAATATTATGGCTGACAAATCATCACAGTCAAAAATAAATAAATGCCTTGAAAGGATAATCGAATCCATACCTGCGCGACAGAAAAGCAGTATTAGCTGGAAGTATGATAGTTTGATCGAAAGCGAGGGTTTTGCAATACCGACAACCCTCGGCATGGTCGCAAAAGGAGTCAATATAACTCATCTGGATGAGACTATTTACGGAACTGGACTGGTGGTAAACCAGTACTTAAAAACATCCTGGTTCTGGAATAAAATACGTATTCAGGGTGGAGCATATGGGTTATATAGCAGTTTCGATCGGCTATCCGGTATCTTTTCTGTAATCTCATACAGGGACCCGGATATTGTAAGAACGCTCGGGCTTTTCAATAAATCTGCCTGTGTTCTGGATGACATTAAATTGAATAAAGATGAACTTAAAAGATATATCATAGGTGCCTTGCGTGAATTCCATCCTTATAGAGCTCCGGATGCTACTGGCCACCTGGCAGTAGCGTACTTCTTGGCAGGGGTAAATATAACCGAGCTTCAAAATATCCGGAATAAAATCCTCGATACCACATTCAAAGATATCTACAGGCTTTCTGATCTCTTACGGTCATTTGCCGATTCAAAAATAGTTAAGATTATAGCATCTGATACCATAATTAACACAGTGAAAGAAAGTTGCCTGCAGGATTTGGTATTATACAATATCATTTAAAACAGGTATATTCTCCGATATTTCATATAATAATATATAGTTATATCTCCTATTACAATAAATAAAAAAATTTAAATTTTTCTTGACTTTTATATCACCTGTATATTTAATTCCTACCAGGGTACCCATAAATGGAGATTTGAGGATAAGTGTCTCCATTTTAAATGAACCAACCACAACCTAAACCACAGGAGGACAAAATGTTGGGGAGAATGATAATCGACTATCCGCCTTATTGCCTGATTCCGGTCGATGATAATAATGACGATGGCGATGTGCTTGAATAGTAAATAGTAAATATTAACAGGAGAAGACCCGGGTCTTCTCCTGTTATTTTTAATACCTTATAAAATTATACTGTCCGGAAAGTAAAAAGAATTTTTAGCCGGCCAGAATCCCTCTGATTCTGTTTTTTTTATCTTCACCAATCGTGTGTTATTTAATCTTAAAAGTTCAGGCGAAGAATGACTATGCCTTTGGAATCTCGATCTTGAACCTGCAATCCTTACCGCCTCTCTGGATCGATTCCAGAATATCAACCTTTACCTGTCTGCCAACCTGCCTTTCGAATATCTCTTTAACGTATCCTGTCGAGCAGTTGCAGTAGCTGGGGGATAAACCCGGAAGAACGGTTTCTACGATCGGGCACATACAATATCCATCCTGCATCATCAATCCCTGGGGATTCTGGTGATTCCTGCCCCAGTTGAAATAAACATATGTGAGGTTGTCTTTACGTTGAACCTCGTAACCCGCGCTTTCAATCCTTTTGATATATTGCTCAGCTGCTTCCGGGGTGGGTTTTTCCTCACCAGCAACTCCAAAAGCATTGATATAACAGGAACGCCCGCATGCCTGCAATAGCTTGATCCTGGTATCCTGATCAAGCATGGCATCCATATTATCAACCATCCATTTAATCCAATTCGAGGATTCCTCAGCCTTTCTCCAGGCTGGAGTTTCCGCTCCTTTTATCATTCTTTTTTCCAGATGTTTGATCCAGTCTTGAGCTGCCTGGTCATTCCCGGATGGTCCAGACCCCTCCTGCGCCAGCAGGCTTTTGCCCAGCATTGCCCCGCAGCAGAACATGGAGATCCCGGATTTAAAAAATCTTCTTAGAAAGTTTTTCCTGTCCATTAATAGATCCTTTCTTTGCAGATGTTATTGAAGTTAAAAAGGGAAATCTCTATTCTATTTTCTCGGCTTTAATGGCACGATCAGCTCCCATTTCAAGTCGAGTGGCTCTACCTGTCGCATCTTTGATAAAATGGAATTCCTGGTTCAGGAATCTCATAAAGTAATCGGTTTCTGATTCGGGGATAATCTCATAGGAGGTGCCCCAGCCGGTTCTTTTTATCATCAGATGGTTTTCCAGCCTGGTTACAGTGTAGGTCACTGTCGAATCTTTGGGGTGCTGGTAAACTCCGGTACAGGCATCCAGGGCAGGAATGCTTACCTCTACCTGGACTCGTTTTGTGTAAAGGGGTGGTTCCTTAAAGGGAAGAACACACTCGGGTTTTTGAAAAAGAGAATCCGCAACATCAATATTATGCTGGATTTCAGAAAACTGCATTATCATCTGTAAATGGCTCTCTCCCTGATTTTCACCCAGTAGTATCTTAAAGGGCCTTTTAACCTGTCCGACACTTCTGTAATCCTCAAAGCTTATATCCCCGGCACTCTGCAGTAACCCGGTTTCACGGTCAAATGTAAATTTCGAACTAAACCCCTCTGGTGATTTCGCTGTGACGGAGACCATTTCTCTATCCCCGACTTTTTCAATTCCCTTTACTTGCATATCCGGGTAGAACTCAGTTAATCGAAGAGGAGCTTCAATATTCAGCATAAGCTGCAGGTCCAGCCGTTGCCGGGGAGTCATACTTTCGCATCCTTTGGTATCCACTACCCAGGCGCTGGTTCCATCGAAGCCGTAACTGATCTGATCACCCCAGGCAAAAACTTGATTATAAACCCACTGACCTGGTTTTTTAGCATAAACCTCCAGCGGAATTTGCCCGGAAACTCCTCGCAACAATGTACCCTTTTTAACTTCGGTTTTAATTTCCGAAAGTGAGGAACCTCCGCAGGCTTGTATATATTTCTCAATAACCTCAGTTATTGAGGGAGGATTGTTGTTCGGGGGAATAACTTCTTCTGAACGAGAGTTTGAAAAAACAAAGGATGTAAAAAATATCAACAAAAAAAGCAGAGCTGTTGTTTTCATATTTCCCTCATAAGATAAGAGTTACAATTTTGTAAATTTATTTTCATGGTAAAATTGCCAGCTATTAATTATCATCGGACAATTACAGCCCCCGTGATAAAATTAGAGAGTGGCTGTGAAACTTTCTGAATCTGAATCATCAAAGAAGTCTCTCTGTGATAAAACCTGATAATTTTTTACCTTCGGTAATCCCTTATGGTAGCGGGAAGACCGGAGTATATTCACCTTGTTAAGGTTTATAATACCCGATAGAACCGCTTCCTTAGCCATTATAAAATGCGTAGTAGCAAAGTCAAGCAAAAACTTATCGATTTTGTGATAGCCAAAAAAACCTAAGTGCAATCAAAACAAAATTGAAACAGGGAAGGTAGGGAGGATAGCATCTCTCTATACCCCTTTGGTTCTGCTTTTGAATTGGGTGAGAGGATCTGTGGGAACTTTTAGAGATGAATTTTACCCAAGTCATTTGGCGCAGGCACGGGGTGTCAAAAAATTTTCAGGTTTACTATACAGGGACTTAATTTTTATAATTTATTGAATGGTAAGAAAATAGAAAAGGGTTGGTCTTTATGTCTTGGCAGCTTTGTAAAAAAATCCATTGAAGGTAGATAAAGTGCCACTCCTCATAGTTTTCTGATTGTCTGCTTTTTATTGAATTTCAATTGACAGGAACAAAACGTTTATTTATTCTATATATAATAAAACAACCTAATATCTCAGGATGAGAAGAACAAAGCTTGTTATAATCGGCGAAATAGTCATTTCTGCTCTATTACTTCTAATGTTAGCTTGTACTGAAAAAGTAACAAAAACTAAAATCGGGTATAAAGAACCTGTTGTTTTTGAAATTTATAATGGGTGGACAGAATTACCAGATTTTGAAAATTTTTGCAAGGAAATCTGGAATAACTAACTAAGAAACGACGAAGAAATAAGAGAGAATACCTGGATGAAAGGGAATTATACTGTTTTTGTTTATGTCCATTTTTATATTCGGGGTATAGGTGATACAGCTTATAATGAACTAATCTTTATTACCACCACAAAACCTATCGGATTAACAAGACAAGTTCATTCAACAGTAACTCCGTTCAAATTTGAAGATTATCCTGAGTTTTTTTATTAACTGTTTTTAGCAGACTTAAAACCTGACTGCGTCATCGACTGAATATAAACAGAAATTTAGCGAGTGTGACTTATTTCCATTTAGATCGTCTCAAAATCTCCCGTTTTTGTTTGACATAAACCCGTTCTGTGGATATAATATAAAATTAAAACTATTTTGCTTGTTAATTATCCGGGAGCAGGAAAATTTAATTACAAGTAGTTAAAAGGAACGAATAGATGAGAAAACAAAAGCTGTCCGCCTGTATGCTTTTTTTTCTTATGCTGTTTTTTATCTCGCTGGCAGAAGCCAGCAGCCTTTCTGGGGAAGAGGTCAAGGATATCATACGACACATCGACCAGCTTTACAGGTCTGAGTATAGTTACTCTGAGATGGAGATGGAGATAGTCACCCCCCACTGGAGCCGCACTCTGGAGATGAAAGCCTGGACCAGGGGGATGAATAAGACCCTTATAAGGATTACCTCCCCCAAAAAGGAAAAAGGCGTTGCTACCCTGCGCATAAAAAATGAGATGTGGAACTACCTGCCCAAGATAAACAAGGTAATCAAAATCCCTCCCTCTATGATGATGAGCTCCTGGATGGGCTCTGATTTCACCAACGATGACCTGGTGAGGGAATTCTCCCTCTTTGAGGATTACACCTATAAGCTGACCCAGGTGGAAGACGAGACTAAGGACCTTATCTACATAGATTGCATTCCACGGGAAGACCTGCCGGTAGTCTGGAGTCATATAGTGATTGCGGCCAGGGAAAAAGACCATATCCCGGTATGGCAGAGGTATTATGATGAGAAAGACAGTCTGATACGGGTTTTGAAATACAGCGAGGTCAAACCGTTCGAGGGCTGCATCATTCCCTCCACTATGGAGCTGATCCCCCAGAATAAGGAGGGACACAAAACCGTCATTCGCTATCTGAACCTTCAATTCAACCTTAAAGTTGAGGAGGAGACCTTTTCGCTCCGCAACTTGAGAGCAACCCCGTAGAGAAGAAAAAGATGCTGACTTTTAGAATAGCCTGGCGCAATATCTTCCGTCAGAAAAGAAGAACCCTGCTGACCGTGCTTACTATGTTCGGAGGTTTTGCACTTTCCTCCCTCTCCATAGGTTGGGCGGATGGCACCTATAACCGGATTATTGAGGTATTCACCCGCAACCGGCTCGGTCATATACAGATCCATGCACAGGGTTATCTGGATAAGCCCTCCTTGTATAAAAATATAAAAGATTTCCGGGAAATTGGACAAAAAATTGCGAAGATTAAAGGGGTGGAGGATTGGACCCCCCGGGTTTATTCTGCCGGGCTGGCTTCAGTGGGAGAGAAAAGCGCAGGAGTTCAACTTATCGGGATTGATCCGGAGCGCGAGACCAGAGCCACCCGATTCGACAAAAAAATAGTTCAGGGAGAAAGCTTCTCACCTTCTGCCTCGCATGAGGCGATACTGGGAAAAAACTTAGCCCAAACCCTGCAGGCGAAGACGGGAGATGAGGTGGTGATAGTCTCCCAGGGAGCTGATGGCTCCATAGCCAATGACCTTTATAAAATAGTGGGAATAGCCGAGAGCGGGGATGTAACTTTTGACCGCATCTCTTTATATCTCCATCTGAAGGATGCCCAGGAGTTGCTGGTGCTGGGGGAAAAAGTCCAGGAGATAGTGGTGATTGCCCAGAAATTAAACCAGGTGAAAAAGCTTGCTCAAAGAACCAGCCAGACACTGGATAATCCGGAGCTGGAGGTTTCTCCCTGGCAGGAATTTGCCAGATCATTCTACGTAGCAATGCAGGCGGACAAACAGGGGTCCTGGATTATGCTTTTCATCGTCATCTTAATCGTGGCGATTGGAGTGCTCAATACGGTATTAATGACCGTACTGGAGCGAACCAGGGAGTATGGCTTGATGCGTGCCATAGGCACCCAGCCTGTGCAGGTTTTTAAGCTGGTGCTTTACGAGGTGACCATGATGGCTGTGATAGGAGTTTTGATCGGAATTGCTTTGAGCCTTCCGGCTAACTATCTTATGTCCCGGCATGGTATCCCTATGCCTCAGGGTTTCACCTACGGAGGGATGGAGTTCACTCATTATTATTCTGAGGTAAACGCCCGCAGTCTATATATACCGGCTATAACCGTAATTTTTTCAGCCATATTTGTGAGCCTCTTTCCGGCACTTAAAGCCGCAAAAGTTGCCCCCTCGCGGGCACTCAGGATGCATTGAGACGAGGTGATCATACTTGTTATACCTTAAGCTTGCCATCAGAAACATTTTTCGCAACAAGCGACGAACCTTAATCGCTGGAAGTGCTATAGGAATCGGTCTGGCAGCCCTGATCTTCACCGATGCCTTGATCCTGGGTATGGAGAAGAATATGATAGTCTCCGCTACTGAATCATTTTTGGGTGAGGGACAGATTCATCATAAGGATTTTCGGGAAACCTTTGACGTGGAAAAAACCATAGAGAACAAATCTGAGGCGATCAGTCAGCTTAAAACGGAAAAGATAGTAAGCAGATTCACCCAGAGAACTCTGGCGTTTGCTATGGTTACCTCTCCCTCAAACCTGGCATCTGTAACCATGGTGGGTATTGATCCTGAGACAGAGCAATATCTGTCACAGATAGATGAGGCTATAATCAAAGGAACCTACTTTTCAGGTAAAAACGAGCGTGATATTGTAATCGGAAGCAAGTTAGCTGAGATCCTGGAAGTGGGTCTGGGCAGCCGGGTGGTATTGACTGTAACTCAATCCAGAAGCGGCGAGCTTTCACAGGAGATGTTTCTCGTATCCGGCATCTATAATTTCAACATCAAGGAGATGGACCAGGGTATGGCTTTTGTTCGTCTTCCCCAGGCACAGAAGATGCTGAATCTGGGAGAGGAGATACACGAGATCACCCTGCGTTTTACCGAAAGCAGTTACGCCCGCGACCGAAACCTGCTTTTCTGGGAACGCTACTCAAAGGGGGGAAACGAGGCAGTAAGCTGGAC
>JAOUFL010000295.1 GCA_029858245.1 Candidatus Zixiibacteriota bacterium | reverse complement strand
GTGATAGACCCCGCTTTTGAGCATCACCTGCATCAGTTTTATGAAATTAGCATCCACCTCTTTTTTCTTCTGAAAAGCAACTGTCTTTGGCTCTTTATAGGCTCCCTTGCATAACCTTATCCTGATTTTATTTTCCAAAAGCTTTCTGACGTCTTCTTCGCTCCGGTAAAGATAAGATTGAATTACCGCACCGACATTAGAATATTTCCTGTGCAGAGAATGACAGACCTGCAGGGTTTTCTCCGTTCGAGGTGAATCCTCCATATCGATCCTCACGAAATTGCCATACTTCTCTGCTCTCTCGACTATTTCCCTGACATTATTCAAACAGAAATCAAGGTTAAGGTCCAGTCCCATCTGGGTAAGCTTGCAGGAGACATTTGATCTGGCCGTGGTCTGGTCGATCTTATCCAGAAGAGCATGATATTCCCCGGCTGAATTTTTTGCCTCTTCGATGCTGGTAACGTTCTCCCCTAAATGGTCCAGTGTGGCAAGGAACCCCTTCTGATTTAATTCCTTTACTACCTGAATCGCCTGTTCCTGAGTTTCGCCTGAGACAAAGCGGCGCGAGACCCTGCGGGCAAGCTCAAATCCCAGCATGAAATTTTTAAGCTTTTCCTGGCGGGAGAGAAAAAGAAGAGTGCTTTTCATTACCATCTGGTGACTCCTTTGCCTTTTTAAAATTTACAATTTAAAAATCTAAACTTAAAGTGACTTTATGACTTCCACCCAGAGTCGGGTGGCTTAAATATCCGTAATCGAATTTCAGTTTTTCTATTTCGAGACCCGAGCCGAGGGAGTAACAGGCAGGGGAAGGTTTCATCCCGAATCGCAAAAACAAACCGGGTAAGGGTTTTATCTCCTGACCGAATTTCAGTTCTTCATCCTGGTCTCTGGTTTTATATAAGTCTGCGGTAAGAAGAATATTTTTATAGGGATAAAGGGAAATCCCCAGAGAATAGGAGAAAGGTATAATCTCCGAATCTTTGATCAGTTCAGCCTGATTTATGTTTTTTAAAGCGACTCCAAGCCTAACCTTTTCTTTTAGATTTAACTGTGAGCCAATGTCAAAGCCTGCAGTATGGTGATCACCATACGGTGCAGGAAAAGAAAGCTGGTAATATTTCAAATTTGTTCCCGCAGACAGATACTCGTTCATTTTCATTCCCAGTCCGATTATAACAAGGCTTTCGGTATAGTAATCATTTTTACCAAAGATATTGTATCCCATACCCAAGGTCAACTGTTTATTTAAGGGAAAAGAAAAGTAAAAATCACCTGAGGTAAGCTCCTTCAAACCATACAATTGAGACCAGCTTAACTGCAATTCTTTTTTTGATATGAAGCCGAGGGAGGCTGGATTGGTAAAAAGATTTGAGGATTCTGTGCACAGGGAGGTATTTGCATCTCCCAGGCTTAAACTTCTGGCACTTGCAGGCTTTTCCTCAAAAGCTCCATAAGCAGGGTTTAAATAAACCAGGATTATTAACAGTATTGATGTTAAATTTCTTAAAAACATCGAATTTTATTTTTTGGCAACGACTATAGTTGTTTTCTTCGATAGATTCTTAGAGCCGGTTATCTCCAGATAAAGAATGTAAATACCAGCTCTGACTACTCTGCCTTTATCGTCATCCCCATCCCAGAAGATATCTCCTGTGACCTGCGGCTCTTTATCCATCAGGGTCTTGACCAGCCGGCCTTTGACATCGAAAATCTTTAAAGTCAGTTCGGATCTCAAGGGTATGGTAAAGCTTATCCCGGTCCGGTCTTCGAAACCATCGCCATCCGGGGAGAAAGGATCCGGGCTTATCTCTAATTTTATATCTTCAGAAAAGTCCGAGTTCTGCAGGCTGTTTTCAACACAGGGGGTTGACCCCTCAGGAGCAACTGACCTCCACCAGTTATCCTCATCAGAAGAAGCTTTTTCAGTACTCACCCTTTCCCGGGATACCCCTTTTATGTCTGCTTCTGAAGTATAACTCACCTGGTCGATTACAAATCCCAGGCTGTCTTTGAGAATAATTTTATCTCCAGTATTATTAAGGGTATGCCAGTTTGCAG
>JAOUFL010000096.1 GCA_029858245.1 Candidatus Zixiibacteriota bacterium | reverse complement strand
AAAGAATAAAAAATTGCCGATACTCTTTAATATTGTTCTTGTTGTTCATTATGCTTATCCTTTAAAATTTCATTCTTTATTCTGCTATCTGAGATAGGATCTCTTCTACTCGAATTTTTAAATACCCTAAATTAGCTTCGCTCCTGCATACAAGTAACAAAACACCCCTTTTCAATTTAATCATCCAGTAACAGAAATCCTCCGTCTCCAGTAAGAACTTCTGTAGATTTCCATAATCTATCTTGGGTAAACCTGCTTTTATAACCCTGAAGAGCTCAATCGTAACAGCACTTATATTCTCCTGGTCTAAATCGATCTTTAACCTGCTTTCTATAATTAAACCATCATCACCAATTATCAAAGCTGCCATCAGATTAGGAAGTGTGGTTAAAGCGAATTGAGCTTCAGAGCAGGTGAGGGTCTTTTTAGCTTTTTGAGGTTTCTCTTCTTCTTCTGCCATATAATTAACAGGTTTTAAAATTATCCCTTTTTTCTTCTGTTCTTTTAGGCTTTTCTGCGTTTCCTCCAATAGCATTTTGAGAGTTGTGTTTTTCTTATCTGTGGAAATCAATTTATCCAGAATGCTCTTTGCATCTTTATACTCGCCTTTCTTGATCATTATTCGGGCTAATAGCTGTTCTGTCACTCTTGTTCGCCCATCCAGTTTTATGGCTAAAAGTAGCTCTTTTTCTGCTTCCACATACATATCCCTGTCAAAATTTATCTTTGCCATAATCAGATGAGCTGCACCATAATCTTGATGATTTTTAAGCCCATTTCGACATATCTCGAATGCTTTATCCAGTTCTTTGTTTTTTCTGTAAGCTTCTGCCAGAGCTGCAAATATCTGAGAATCTGGATGCTCGGCAAGTATATTTCTACATTTCTCGATTCTCTCTTCTAAATCTACATATTCTGTCATAATCTTTTCTCTCTAAAAAAGATATACCATAAAATTTATCGACAGTTTAAAAGGATAACTTTACTCAAAATAATAGAGATTAAATGTATATCAGGCTTGTTAGCTAAGCTTTTTCTTCAAAAGAACCAATCCGAATACCAGAACAAAAAATCCTATAATTTGAACAAGAAAAACCACAATAGAAAGGTTATTTATAACTCCTAAGCCACCTAAAAATTCCATAAAAATGGATACAAACAGGATCGACAGAGCCAGGCTCATCAAGACCCAGGTTGAGGAAAGCTCGCCACCCTTAAAGAGTGAATTAATATTGAGAGATAAAATAATCCCGCTAACTAACACTAAAAGTATCAACAGGTTCAAGAGGCTTCCGAAAAATGAAGCTCCTGATGTTTTATCCTCTTTTGCCAGGCAATTTCCGGCAGAGGATAAGACGATCAGCAAAACCACTAATACCACTATGATCCTTAACTGAAACCCCATAAATCTCACCGCTAAACTATCTCCTCCCCTTTTAAAGCCATTTTAAGATCCCGGTATAAATCGTCTTCTATTTTATATTTTTTTGTAATCTCCATATCCTTTAAAAGAAAAGGAGCTGTGCTTTTCTTTATTTCGGAGGATAGTTTTCGTGTTATATCTTTTCCTAAATAGTTATGTGCCTGGAATAAATAACCCATAAGCAATCCCTGTAAACACTGTGTGATCTGGTGAAATCTAACTTCTTCGGGTATCTTGTTTGAGTTCAATACTAATTCTTGCGACGGCAGTAATGTCCCGTTTTTCATCATAAGATCTAAAACCGGAAAAGCTGATTTCTTTTGATATAGCACTTTATCCCATATTTTTTCCTGAAACCTCCCTAACTTTTGTAACAGGGTATTATCGATGATAGAAAAACTAGTTGAGAACACTTGATGCAATATCTCTATCACTGTGGTCTCTTCCCTTTTCTTATCCTTCCGAGTCTGCCTCTTTCCTCCGGCGATCACTATCCCTCTATTTATAAGTTTAAGCAATGCTCTAGATGTTTGATATTCCCCCAGAGGGCTTTGTTCTATCAGATCAGCGTAGGTTTTATCACCATCCACCATGAGAAGCACTTTTAATTCCTCGAAATCAAAATTCAAGGAATCTGCTTTGATTTTAGGATTAGGATTAATGCTCAGGATCATATTATCTTTGGGAAGAATTTTTTGCATCTCTACTATCTCGTCAATCTTCCTGGTCCCCTCCATAATGACATTCATAGTATTCAGATTGGTAATTATCTGACCCTCAGCTGGCTCTTTTCCTTCCTGAAAATTAAAATCACCTTCTTTCCAGCTAAAAAGATTGTAGACTATCTCCTCAATCTGTAATTTCAAATATTCTTCCAATTGCTCTTTTTTTAAAAACCCCATTTCTACAATTATAGCCCCAATCATTTTGCCGGTTGTGCTGTGTGCTTTTAAGACCTCTTCCAGTTCTATCTGAGAGAGCTTGCCTAACCTTATGAGAAGGTTCCCCAATAATTCTTCCTCCGTGTTAGAGGAAGTGGCATAAATTATATTACCTTCTTTAAAATAAATCTCTTTTTTCTGAGTCTGGCGTTTTAAGCTAAGCATACCGGTCTTTTTGCTGGAATCAATCAGCTGTAATAGATCCGGAATCGAGACCGTATTAAGATTACCTGTTAAACTCATATTAAATATTAAATATCCATTTTTTATTATTTATAACAGTGCTTAATTCAAATCTTTTATTGGTAATTCTTATAGCCAATACACCACTTTAGAAGTCTGGAAAATCCCATTTTGCTTTATACCTGATAGTTTAATTTTGTCATTACCTGACATGATAAATACTCTAAGTTAGATTGTTATTCATTAGCCAGTTTATACGCTAAAAAGTTATTAGCCAGAAGAACCTGAACTCCCCATAGCTTAACATCAAAACAGGTTCAGTTTCACCAGTGTCCCTCTAAAAATTTTTATCGGGATAACCCGAGAAAACCTTAACCCTTGACCAGTTAGATTAAGCCTCATTGAAGCCATTATTTGAGCTTTATTATTTAAGATATTTCTCGGGTGGTTTTTGTACTAGATTGATCATTACCTTTTGACCCGATGATATTTCTGCTAAAACTGCTTCTCCTGATGTGGAAAGATATGTGATCTTTAAATCAGGGGACTTACTATTAAAAACTCCTGTTAGAAAAATTAGTCTGGATAAAAAACCTTAAATAAAAACCGCTTTTTTCAATTTTTTGAGATTTTTCTGGTAAATAAAAGCAAAAAGAAAACTATAATAAGCTAAGATAAAAAGATAAGAAGGTGAGGGGGTTTTCATAACCGCATAGGGTAGTGATGAAAAAAAGGATAATATTCTAATTATCAATTCCAGGCATACCCAGTTAAAAGAGACAAATAAAAGGAAGAGATTAAAACTTAGCACTCCTGTAAGAAGCGAAATCATTCCTACCATTACCACCAGCCCGGTGAGTGGAACAATTAAAAGATTAGCTAAAAGTGAATATAGGGGAATGGTGTTAAAATAATAGGCGATAATCGGATAGGTGAAAAGCTGGGCAGAAAGAGAGACAAAAAAAGGTAAAACGATATAATATCTTAATAAGCGATTACGAATTCTGTTAAGGAAAATATTTTCTAATGCTGGAATACAAACTATCAAACCAAGTGTAGCCGCAAAAGAAAGTTGAAATCCGACGTCAAAAAGAGAAATAGGGTAGATTAACAGGATCAATAGGGCAGCCAAAGCCCAGATATTAAGCAGGTCCCTTTCTCTTTCAATCAAAAGTGAGAAAAGAAAAAAAGAAGTCATAATAGATGCTCTGACTACCGAGGGCTGATTTCCGGTAACGTTTGAGAAAATCAAAATAAGAGGAAAAACCAGAATCAAAGAAATTTTAAAAGGTACTCTTATTATTCTGAATAACCCTGTAAATAGAAGAACCACTAAAGCTACGTTTGAGCCGGAAATAGCTAACAGGTGAAGGGTGCCTGTATTAGTAAAGAGCTTGTAGATTTCTCCGGGGATACCCCTCCTCTCCCCCAGAACGAAACCGCTGAGAATGGACTGATGAGGATTACTCAAGTTCCTTCCAAAAGAGCTTAATATATAATGTCTCAAGGGGTGAATTATCCTTAAGATTAAAAAATTACCTTCCCCCTTATCCAGAACTTTAACCTCAGAATCGCTTTTGATATTCATACAACCAAAAATCTCTTTGGAATAGAGATACTTTTTATAGTCAAAAGCTCCTGGATTCTTTGGGGGCAAAGGGGAATAGAGATAGCTGTCTACAAGAATCAAATCTCCAAAGTTAAATCTGTTAGCTTGATTTTTAATCTTGAGAATGATTTTACCGGTGGTTTTAATCTTCTTTTGATTGACACACAGCTCTCGCGAATTCACTTCCAAAAAGGTTTTATCCTCCCTTATGTCCGGATCTCTGGATATTGTCCCTATCAACCCTACCCTATCATTAAGCCCGGTGAAATGGGAAATATGATTTATGGGAAAATCTCTGGATTTTAATTCATATCTCCAGAATCCAGTTAATGTTAGAAGAATAATTATAAAAATAAATCTGTAATTTTTTTCATGGATAGAAAAAAACAATAGAAACAGTATGCCCAGTATGAAAAAAAGCAAGACGAAGGTGGAAAGGTTAAGATAATTTCCTAGAAGTATTCCAGCCACATAAGCTAATAATGCTAATACCGCAGGCCTGCGTTTCAACCTCTTTACCCCTTATATTTAAAGATCCCCAGTATTCGATTTACCTCTTTAATCCCCAGTAAACTGGCAAACAGGATATAGCTGAAAAGGGAAATAATTAACATCACACCCACAAGTAAGATTTTTTGACCCAGGCTATCGAACTCTAAATCAAGTGGAAATAAGAAAAGGAAAACCTGAATAACCATACCCATCATCGCCGACGCAATTAGTATTTTCAAAAAAGACCTGCCCAAATCCATTTTATCAAATTTACCTACTTTTTTATGAAGTAATGATAACAGGATCGACATGTTAAGAATGGCTGAAAAGGAGGTAGCCAGTGCCAGCCCCCTATAGCTTAGCGGATGCATTAGAATTAGGTTTAAGATAATATTTACTCCAACTGAAATGGTGCTGCTGATTACCGGAATTTTAGCATTACCTATGGTATAGAAAACCGGTGCTAATACCCTGACCGAGGCATAGGCAAAAAGACCGATAGCATAAAAATTCAATGCCTGAGCAGTTGCTATGGTATCCATATAACCAAATCTTCCATGCTGGAATAATAGAGAGATTATCTGTTTTGATCCAACTGCTAAAAAGATTGCTGATGGTAAGGTGAAGAAAAATATCAATTTCATCGAGGAACTGCAGGTGGAGATAATTTCACCATAGTTTTTATGTGCTGCTTTTTCTGCCAGAACTGGAAAGGTTACCGTGGCTACTGCGACTCCGAAAACCCCTAAGGGAAAGTGCATCAACCTGAAACTGTAGTTCAAATAAGATACGCTCCCCTGAGGTAAAAGGGAAGCAATCAGGGTATTAATAAAGATATTCACCTGGGTGGAAGCCAATCCCAAAATCGCAGGTGACAGAAGTAAAAGAATTTTCCTCACGCCGGGGTCGTTCCAGTTTAGAATCGGTTTGTACTTATATCCCAGTCTGAAAAGGAAGGGAAGCTGTATGGCTAACTGGCCTATGCCACCCAATATTACGCCTATAGCCATCCCTGTAATGGGTGGATCAAGAAAAGGGGAGATGAAAAATCCAGCCAAAATCATTCCCAGGTTAAATAAGGCGGGCGCCAGAGCAGGTGCACCGAATCTCCTGAAGGAATTTAAAGTCCCCATGCAAATAGCTGCCAATGACACCAGAGCCAGAAAAGGGAACATAATCCTGGTCAAGAGGGTGGTCAGTTCGATTTTGCCTTCAACTTTATTAAAACCGGGAGCAATCAAATTAACTATGGCAGGAGAAAATATTATACCCAGCACTATGATCACACATAAGAGGATAAGCAGAAGATTAATTATCAGATTAGTCAAACGAAAAGCCTCTTCCTTACCTTGAAGAGTAAGCTTTTCTGTGAAAACCGGGATAAAAGCACTGGAAAGTGCTCCTTCTGCCAGAAGGTCCCTCAGAAGATTGGGAATACGGAAAGCAGCCACAAAAGCATCCGTTGCCAATCCCGCACCAAATAGATAGGCAAATACCTGTTCTCTTATAAGCCCGAATACCCTGGATAAGAGTGTAGCGGAACTAACCAGCCCTGTAGATTTAGCAATACTATCTTTTTCTTCCTTAACTTTCATCCTCTTTTACCTGTATTCACCATCATCTTATTCCATCTCAAACATTCATAATAATTATCTTTTTTTAAATTGACAAAAGAATATTTTTCTTTATATTAACCTCTCGAAAATAACAAGGAGGAATTTTGGCAATTCATAAAGACGTTAAAAAAAGACTGAAAACCAGTTTAAAAGCAAGAATGCATAATCGGGAGATAAAGACTCATTCAAAAACGCTGATCAAGAATGTAGAAACCAATCCTGTTCCCGAGAATCTTAAGAAAATGTACTCCCATCTAGATAAAGCCTCCCGAAAAAAGATCATCCATAAAAATAGAGCCTCTCGTATCAAATCCAGGCTTGCAAAACTTTTAAACAAAACCTCTAAACCAGGTGCCGAATCAACAGTAAAAGCTTAGGATTTGATCTCAGGACAGTCTTCAAAATCTCCAGAGGAGTAAGCTCCTCGAGCTTTTTTGTGTTTAAATACAGTTTTAAAAATTCTATTACCTGATCGAAGTCATCATCTGTCATTCTAAGGTATATCTTCCGGCAAAAGGAGTAAAACCTGAGTTCTCTACCCTTGATTTTAAGAAACTCCTCCTTATACCGTTTTAAATACTCCTGAGAAACGTTACCATCTCTGAGGAATTCTGAGGTTACTTTACCGGCGATTTTCCCGGAAAGTAAAGCATTGGTAATTCCTGCACCTGAAAGGGAATCAACCACTCTGGCTGCATCTCCTACAAAAAGGAGGTTTTCTTTCACCAGCTTACTTTTTCGGGTATAAGCAGGTATTCCTCCGGTCATCCACTCCCGAATTGCAAATTTTTTAAACCTCTTCATAACAAAAAAGTCCAGCAACTCCTTTGATTTTAAATCATGGGTAAAAACCGGAGTTGCAGTCAAGCCCACATTAGCCATACCTTTTCCCTTGGGAAATACCCAGGCATATCCACCTGGAGCCATCTTTGTACTGAGATGAAATTCAACACACCCCTCCTCTATATCCTCAACCTCCAGGAGATATTGATAGGCAGACCCGATCTCATCCAAACTGAGAGAATTATTAATACCAGCCCACCTTCTCACTAACGACTCGATACCATCTGCTGCGATTATGACTTTAGCTTGATATTCCAAATCCTTTCCATTCTCTTTAACTTTGATCCCGCATGTTTTTCCTTTATTGTCTTTTATCAAACCCACAGCCTGTGTTTTGACTTTTAATTCTGCTCCCAGACTCCTGGCTTTTAAAGCCAACCCCCTATCAAATATTTTGCGATTAAGAACCAATCCTGCAGCTGGGTAGGATACTCTCACCTCATTCCCGGAAGGGCTAACCAGAAGGACCTTATGAATCTCAGCACTGACCCAGTCTGGATCGACTTCTCCGCAAATAGATAAGCCCTTTGAGCTAATAGCTTCTGCACAGCATAACGGTTTTCCCACCTCTTTATGCTTCTCTATAAGAAGAACCTTATGCCTTTCTTTAGCTAATATCAAAGAAGCCATCGATCCTGCAGGTCCTGCCCCTATCACTATGCAATCATACCTGTTACTCATCAGCTATTTCCAGTGCTCCCGAGGGGCAGAAGATAACGCAATCGTTACACTTGACACAAAGATTATCCTTAATCCCTAGCCCGTTATTTGCTAATTCCAGCACTTCGTAATCACAGACTGCTACACACCCGCCGCATTCTCCGCATAATTCTCTTTTTAACCTTAGCTGTTCCATATCTTTTGAAAAAGCTGGAGTAATTTAACTCCAGCTTTAAAATAATTCAAGGTATTTTTAAAATTTATCTAATAAACAAAAAATATAGGAGTACGGCATGTCGTACCTCTACATATTATAAACTTATTTCAGCAATACCATCTTCTTAGTCTCGGTATGATCTTTGGTCTTCAACTGGTAGAAATATATACCGCTTGACACCTCGTTCCCTCTCTCGTCCCTCCCATCCCAGATAACCTTATACTCTCCGGGCAGCCGCTCCTCATCTACTAAAGTCCTTACCTTCTGCCCCAGGATATTATAAACAGACAGGGTGGTGTGCAGAAACCCTCCAAACTCCAAACCCCTGACTCTATACTGTATGGTGGTGGAGGGATTAAACGGATTGGGATAGTTCTGCTTTAAGGTGAACCTCTCGGGTAAAGTCGCCACGGGTGCCTCCTCTACACCCAGGGGCTCTCCGAAATCTCTCATCAGCGAGACTATAAGACCCCGGGCATCCTCATACTCCAGATAATATAAGGGAAAGCTAAAAAAGGCTTTCTGGTAATCTAAACCAT
>JAOUFL010000095.1 GCA_029858245.1 Candidatus Zixiibacteriota bacterium | reverse complement strand
ATCGGAGTAAAACTCAGTAAGATGATGATAGGGGAAATCTTTCCAAACACCATTCTTCTCCAGAACCGCCATTTTGGGAAACCACTCGGAAAGAAGATAATTATCTTCATAATATCCCATGCGGGAAATAATCTTGGGCAGTTTCAATTCGAACTCCAGACTAATCTCAATTTCACTGCCCGACTTTAGGGGTTGAGATAAAAATATTTTCATCTGAGTTTCGTTAATATCCCAGTCCAATTCTTTTGTGAGGGTTCTTACCTTTTTTATTTGTATAAACCCCCTGTATTCTTCTTGCCGTAATAACTCTTTAAGGGATTTGCTGCCCTTCACAAAAAAAGTTGAATCTGAGGAAAAGGCGTTGGCGTACAATTGCAGATGCAAAGTATCGATATCTTTTACAGAGGTATTCAAAAAAATTATCTGCTCCTGTCCATAAATAACCTTCTCAATGTCATTTAATCTTACCTTAATTTTATAAGATGTAACAGGAAGGTAATCTGCCTGAAGATTAAAAGAGTAAAATATTAGAAGAAAAAACAGGGATAATCTTAATGGGATGTGATTCAACTTCATCTTTTCACCGAATAAGCAGGCGAAAAGTAATTTTTATATATCTTCATCTCGATTTATTACCCATCAGAGTCATGAGATGGGCTTCAACTGAGGAAGCCAGGGCTTTCGGATTATACCCTCCTTCCAGGACCGACACGATCCTCCCCTCGCAGGTCTCCTCAGCCAGTCTTTTTATTACCTGGGTCATCTCCCTGAATCCATTAGAGCTTATTTGCAGATCGGTCAGAGGATCATCCATATGCGCATCGAAACCCGCGGAAATGAAGATAAACTCTGGAGCAAATTTCAAAGCCGCCGGGTAAAAAATTGTTTCAAATACCTCAATATATTCTAAATCACCACTTCCCGCAAACATAGGGATATTCAGAGTATAACCAAAACCATCTCCCTCCCCTTCCTCGCTTTCTTTGCCGCTTCCCGGATAAAAAGGAAACTGATGTATGCTGAAATAATAAACCGTAGGGTCAGAATAAAAAACTTTTTGAGTCCCGTTACCGTGATGCGCATCCCAGTCTGCGATCAAAACCTTCTTCAGCCTATATTTTTCCTGAACGTATCTTGCGCCTGCCGCCACGTTATTAAAAATACAGAAACCCATACCTCTGCCAGGCTCTGCATGATGACCCGGAGGACGAACAGCACAAAAAGCGTTTTTTACCCTGCCCTGCATTACCCCATCCACTCCTGCTATGACTCCACCCACGGACAAAAGAGCCACCCGATACGTTTCAGAGCTTATTACCGTATCTGCATCCAGACGTGCGGGAGCATGTCCGGAGAAGTCCTCTATCAGCCTGATATATTCTCTCGGGTGGATTTTTTCCACCCATTCCAGTGGTGGATTCAACGGCATTATCTGTTCTACCAGCGAAAGGATTTTATTCTTCTCCAGGTGTTCCATAAGATATGAAAGTCTGGAGGCATTCTCTGGATGAAATTTCCCGGTATCGTGTTTCAGGTAATCCGGATGATATACTAAACCGGTTGTCGACATGATATTCCTCAGTCCTTCTTTTTCACCTTGGCTTTGAGCCTTTGCTCTTAATTAAATCTCTCAATAAAGATATGTCAAGTATGTTAGAGGAGAAATTTTTACACTTCTTTTCTTTTCCATCGACCTAACTTGAACCAGAAAGCTAAAACTATCCCTTTAACCACGGAAGTTATGGTTATCGCCCACCAGACGCCGGTAATACCCAGATTAAATTTTATCGCTAAAAAATAAGCTAAGGGAATCCTTAAGATAGAACCTGGTACTGAAACAACCATCGGAGGGAAAGTATTGCCTGCTCCGGAGAAAGTTCCCTCAAATACTATCTCCATACCCATAAAAATCTGAGAAAGACCCAGGATGCGCAGATAATTTATGGCTACATTGATTACCTTCTGATCAGAGATGAAGAAAGTTGAGATATATCTGGGAAAGGATAAGAACATTATCGAGATAAATGCGGTGATTGAGACCACAATCAAAATCGTTCTCCAGGCTAATCTCTCAGCCCTTTCTGGTTTACCTGCACCCAAGTTCTGACCAACCAGAGCAGCTGCTGCCATGGAGAAACCAAAACAGGTAAGATAAGATAATGATTCAGAGCGGTTACCAATGCCTAAAGCTGCAATAGCCTCGGTTCCAAAAAGAGCGGTTATTTTATTCAGAAAAAGATAAACTACACTGAAAACAATCCCTGAAACTGAAGTGGGTATTCCAATCTTCACAATCCGGTAAATGGTTTTAAGATCAATCTTTAATTTCAGTCCCATATCCAACCTGAATGGTAGTTTCCCCTTGTTGATATTGAGTATAAAAAGAATAACCCCTAAAAACTGGCAGATTACCGTAGCTGTTGAGGCTCCTATTGTTCCCATTTTTGGAAAGGGACCTATCCCGAAGATCAAAAACGGATCGAGTACGATATTGAGCCCGGTAGCAAAAAGGAGTACCTTCATAGGGGTCTTGGTATCACCGGAGGCTCTGAACACTCCGCTTAAGGTGTCACTCAAAAAGAAAAAAGGAGTGCCCAGGAAGATTATGCGAAGATATTGCGTCCCTATAAGAGTAACTTCTTTATCTGTGCCCATCAAATTGAATACCTGTGGAGTAAGTATGATTCCTGCTACTGTAAGCACGGATGAGCTTATTATCGCCAAATGGAAAGCCTGTGAGGAAAGATACCCTGCTTGAGCCAGATCTTTTGCACCTACCGAGCGAGAAACTAAAGCCACTACTCCGATGGAAATAATTGCCGCCAGGGAATATATGATCCAGATGATAAAGGTTGAGGAGATAGCGGCAGCCAGAGAGGAAGCTCCCAATTTACCCACCCAGAAAGCATTAGCAATGGAGAAGAAAGTCTCCAGGAACATCGAAGTCACAGCAGGCCAGGCAAGTTGCAGAATGCTTTTGGTGATATTTCCAGAAGTTAAATCTAATGCTTTTGGATTTTTTATCTCCACTGTAGTTCAGCTTTTAGTAAAAAGCTAGTAGTTTTGGTTTTTGTTTCTTATTTTCAGCTACCAGCTTCTTGCTTTCTGCTTTTTGTCTTTTAGACTTTAGACTATAGCCTTTAGACTTTTAAATAATGTTTTCGCATGGTATGAGCTTCTCACCAGAGGACCGGATTCCACTTTTTTGAAACCCATATTCTCACCGATTACTTTCAGTTCATTGAATTCCTCGGGAGAATAATACTTTTCGACTTTAAGATGTTTATCAGAAGGTGAAAGGTATTGACCAATAGTAAGCAGATCACAATATACATCTCTTAAGTCCTGCATAAGCCCTATAATCTCACCCCACTTTTCTCCCATCCCGAGGATAATTCCAGACTTAGTTAAAATAGATTTATCATATTCATTTGAATTTTTTAACAAAGTCAGCGATCTTTTATAATCCGCCCCTTGTCTAACTACCGGATAAAGCCTTTTTATCGTCTCTAAATTGTGATTCAAAACCGCTGGTCTTTCATGCAGCACGATTTTCAAACAATCAAGCTCACCCTTGAAATCCGGAATTAAAACCTCAACCGTACAACCAGGGCAAAATTCTTTTACCTTTCTTATGATTTGGGCAAATTGATCGGCACCCCCATCTTCTAAATCATCTCTGGTAACCGAGGTTATCACTGCATATTTCAATCCTAATTTTTTTACCGCTTTAGCTATATGCACAGGTTCAAGAAGGTCCAGGGGTAAAGGAATTTTTCTTTCCACATTACAAAAACTGCAACCTCTCGTGCAGATTTTGCCCAGAATCAAAAAAGCTGCTGTCTTCTCCTCAAAACAGGTTCCTATATTAGGGCAGTTAGCCTCCTGGCAAACCGTATGTAAGTTCAACTCTGCTAAAAGGGATTTTACCCGGCGATAATTTTCTCCCAGCGGTGGTTTGACCTTCAACCACAGGGGAAGCCTTCCTCGATTGATTTTCATATTATCCTATCTTCCTCAGTTTGCTCCTCGTTGGTCTGCATATTAAAGAGAGCATCTCACCCCTACCTACTTCTTTTCTTACAGATCCGTTATCTGTATTTCCATTTTCAATCAATCTTTAGTATTGACAAACCTTAAAATACTGATAAAATTAGAATTTAATCCGCCTTTAGCGAGATTAAAGATTTATAAATTTAACCTGTGAAGGCTGAAAAATCAAGCTAAACAGATGACCCCAATTAGTAAACTGAGAGGATAAAATGTCAGAATTATTCTTCAAAACCCCCTCCGGGGATAAACACCCTGAGGACGAAGCTAAGGTTTATGACCTGATAATCCTGGGTGGAGGTCCGGCCGGTTTAACCGCCGCCATTTATGCTACCCGGGCGAAACTGGATACTTTGGTAATCGAGAAAGCTATGCCCGGCGGATATATCTCCACAACCGATTGGATAGAGAACTATCCTGGTTTTGCAGATGGAATTTCCGGAATGGAGCTTTCCAGGAAGATGGAAGAACATGCTAAAAAATTCGGTGCCAAAATAATCCAGGGTGAGGTGACAAATATTGAGCTTAAATCCGAGCCTAAATTAGTTGAAACCAATCATAGTAAATATCGAGCCCGAACCATAATCATTGCCACCGGAAACGAGCCCAAAAAACTCAATGTCCCCGGTGAAGAGAAATTTAGAGGCAGGGGAGTGTCATACTGCGCCACCTGTGATGGGCCATTTTTTAAGGATAAAGATATCGTCATCGTGGGATGTGGAAACTCAGGTTTACAGGAAGGGCTTTACCTTTTGAGATTTGTAAAAAGCATTACCTATGTGGAGTTCCTGCCACAAATGACTGCAGAAAATATTTTGCAGGAAAGAGCCTTGAAAGAGCCCGGGATGAAATTTCATTTAAACCACCAGCTTCTCTCCATTGATGGAGAAGATAAAATCACATCGGTTACCGCACAGAATAGAGAAACCAGTGAAAAAGTGGTAATCCCTGTCCAGGGCATATTTTTCTACGTAGGGTTAATACCCCAAACGCAGTTTTTAAAAGGCAAAATCTCAATGGATGAATCTGGCTACATTATAGCCAATAACAAGACCCAAATCTCAATCCCTGGAGTCTTTGCCGCAGGCGACGTAAGACAAAAAGACTTAAGACAGATCGTTACCGCAACATCTGACGGTGCCATCGCCGCAGTGATGGCACAAAAATACCTAGAGGAAAAAAAGTAGCGTCCGACCATCGTGTCGGACGTTCTCTTTTAATTGAGTCAGGTCCACCAATAGCGGGAAGATATTCGCATAAAATATGTAGTGGAGGTTTTCAGATCTCCATTGCCTTTCATTTTCTCACAAAAAATGGAAGGCTAAAAGCCTTCCGCTACAACCCTTGACTAGTATAAAGCCAACACTTCAGTATTTTTTATTTCCCTGCTTTTATCTATAAAGAATATATTGTAATTAATGACAAACTACTTGAGGGGTTTTATCATCTCCTCAACATCTATATTAGCCCCGCCCACAAGAGAAGACACCTCATACATCTCCATCAGATTAGAAGGATAAGGATTCAGCAGCCTGTAAAGACTATCAGTATCTCTCAACTCAGGGTCCATCCACTTATCTTCGTTTTCGGGTCTCAAGATAACTGGCATCCTTGGATGAATTTTACCCACTACCTCGTCAGCTTCTGTGGTGATGATAGTATAGGTGCAAATTGTTTTTTCGGATCCGCTTTTCCAGGTATCCCATAACCCGGCAAAAGCAAAAAGCTCTCGGGATTTAAGGACTATCCTGAAAGGAGAGCGAATACCTGGCTTTGCGGGTTTTTGCCACTCGTAATAACCATCAGCCGGAACAAGACACCTCCTGTGATACAGGGCGTTTTTGAAAGAAGGTTTTTCGGCTAAGGTCTCTGCTCTTGCGTTTATCATTTTATACCCTATCTTTTCGTCTTTTGCCCAGCCGGGTACTAAACCCCACCTCATTGGAAATACTATCCTCTCCTTATTTTTATTGAGCACAACCACGGGATTGGTTTGAGCTGGTGCGATGTTATATCGAGGAGAATGCTCTCCCTGAAAGTCCTTGAGGTTGAATCTTTTGGTGATAGAACCTTTATCCGCTGTTAAGGTGTAACGACCGCACATAGGTATTCACAGCATAAAGCAGTTTTCGGCTTTTGTCAAGCAGGGATTATCCCAAAAATGCCTGTCGACTTATTTCAGGAAATGAATTACAGCAGTCTAAGGAACATATCTTTTTAAGAAAAACACTAAAATTTATTTACAGGTTCCACCAGTAATTTGCTTTGATTAAAAATGTGTTATAGGGGATTGTGGAAAACAGATGAGAAAAATCCTTTCTCAAGTGAAACTCCCCCCGGTCGTAATTATACCTTCCCTGAGTCCACACCAGATATAAAGTACTGCCAGGCCGATACTCCCAACGCAAAATCAGATTAGAAGCAAACTCCCTTCTATGGAAATCACCGTGGACCAGTGAAAAACCGGCAGTATCTCCCAGAGGAGAGAACTGGTACATAGGGGTAAATCTACTGAGATCAGTGTATTCTCCTTTAGCAAAGAAAAACTGGGTATAAGCCTGGATAGAAAGATTTTTGCTAAAAGTATAGGTTCCATGCAGGCCCAAACCCGCCCGATTGACTTCCTGTTTTCCAAAGATATAAAGAGAGGAGGAATCGGATTCATCCTGCGCATATCCGACAAATCGACTTATATCCCACATATGATTCCAGTCAGGCTCCAGGGTAACTTCAAGATTGGACCGGGGTTTTATGGTCAACCAGAGATAAACACTACTTGAAAGCCCGTCCCAATAATTTCCCAGATTGTAGTTTATTCCTCCGCAGACTTTCTTTCTATCATCTGTGTTGATATTGATCCACGCGCTACGCCCCACGGGAATTTTCAAAAGCTGGGAAGGAACTTCCCAGTCGGCATTTGTTTCTCCTAAATCGCTGTAGAATCCTCCTTCTACTACCCAGCTGTTGGTTAGTTCAATTGAGCTGTTGAAATTGAATCCCCAATCCAGAGTGACATTATCCAGGTTACAATCATAAGATAGATTAAAATTGTTCCAGGAGTTTCTTATAATCCAGAATTCTTTCTGGGTTTTGTACTGAACCCAGATGCTGCCGCCTTTAATATCATTCCTTTTAGTATACCCCAGGCGATTAGTATTTATTTTTTTATCAAAACTAAACCAGACAATTTGACCTCTCCAGTGTTCCCCGCCTATTTTTTCAAGGACGGTCAGATAACCTGCTCCTCTTTCCTTTTTCCCGTTGCTGCTGCCCAGTATCTGACCTATAAAATTATAATTTTCCTTCCAGAAGCGTAAACTCCAGTCCAGACCACCGGCGTAGGAAGGTATTTTCCCCCTTTGGTTGACGGCTGTGCTCATAATTCCAATGACGGAATTTTTAAAAATATCCTGGCTGAGTCTGAGCACGTTATAGTTTGCTTCGGGCTCTACAACTCTTTTAGTGCGAAAGCCGGATGAATGCCAGAAATCAGCTTTTTCCCGCTTGGTAACCGCATTCAAAAATCCTATGGTTGTTCCTCTTTTTGTCTTTCCGGTGATTTTTACCGCACCAAGTATAGTTGTGGAGGTGGGGCGATGGAAGTAATATTCAGCAGAATCAGCTTTTTCGGGATTTTTCCCAATTCTACGCGAATAGAAAAGCTGGCAAAGGTCATTGCTGTTGGGCTCAAAAATCTTGTTCCCCTCCAGGAAAAAGGGTCTTTTCTCCGGGTAAAAAGTCTCATAATTGGTAAGGTTTAATACAATCTCGTCAATCTCGACCTGACCAAAATCGGGATTAATTGTCGCATCAAGTGTGAGGTTCGAGGTAAGCCCGTATTTTAAATCAATCCCTGTATTTCCGAAAAACTCCCTTCCATCCAAATTTCCCAATCTTCCGGGCTCGGTTTTTTCCCAGGAAACTGCATAAGGCAGTATCTCTAAATGCATAGGCGGGTCGATATCTTTGATTCCGGTTAAGTGCCCCCATCTGGAGACAAAACCGGATTGATCTGAAGGAATCCTGATCCAGCGGCAGGTTTCATCGTTATGACCCAGGAAACGAGAAACATAGAACCCCCAGGTAGGAGTTTCATTTTTGGGAAATCTTAAACAGGAAAAAGGAATCTTGTATTCGACTGTCCACCGGTCTTTTCCGATCTTGACATCAGATTCCCATACTGCATCCCAGGAGTCGTCCTCAGAGTTATCATTGAAATAATGAATATCACATTGGGTGCCGGAAGCATAGGTCTTGAACATATAGCCGGTTTGATGGTCATGGTAAGAATCAATCCCCAGATTAACACAATCGCTTTCGCTGAAACGGTCCCTGCGGGTTAGTATTTCTATTATCTTCTCCGGTTCACTTTCCATACAGGTAACCGCTACATAAAGCGCATCGTTATCATAACAAACCTGCACATAAGTCGATTCTGTAGCAGGCTCACCATCATGAGGCTGTGCTTGAACAAAATCACCCGATTTCTCCGCTTTCTTCCAGCAATCATCATCCAGT
>JAOUFL010000294.1 GCA_029858245.1 Candidatus Zixiibacteriota bacterium | reverse complement strand
AAAGCTCTTCCCCTGACAGTTTTTCTTTTTTGTTATAAAACTTCTTTAAATTCCTCGCATACTGTTTTAACTTTTGATGATATCCCTTTCTGAAAACAGGAGAATATCTCCCGAATTGGCCATCATATCTATGAACGCCGGCAAAAGTAGCTTCGACCGGATTGGCTTTCCAGCGGAATTCCAAGATCTTCTCCTCCAGGGTTTGGAATCTTTTGTTCATTCATTCTCCTTTTTTAAAAATAATTATTTAACCAGGTTATCTGACTTTACTTTTATGTCTTTCTTTAGCCTGGTACATAAAAGCTTCCAGCCGGGTCAGTTCGTTTGCATCCTCCAGTCCTTCGTAAGCAATATCCAGCCAGGGGAAGTTGTTATATTTTTCCCTGATCTTTCTGGAGATAGCGGAAACGACAGTTCCGGGCATACAGGTAAAAGGCATAGTATTTATCACTCCACAGAAACCCTGGTTGATGTAATCGATCGATTTTCCTACTGACAATATGGCTTCTCCTCCGAAGGTAAAGTGCAGGTAAGGACTTGCCAGTTTCAGTATTTTCTCAACCGGGAGATCGTGCTCATTACCCAGAATTGCATTTAACTCTTCATAAAAAGAATCCTCGTCTTTTCTCTGAAGCAGGTCCTTGAAAGCCGCCTTTAAGTACTCCTTAAATCTTTTCTCTGATAAACTTCTTTTTTTATACATGAAGTTAGTATAGAAAAACCATTCTGCTATGGGTGCCACTCTCACCTCTCCCCCCAGTTCCTCAAGTTTTTTGATTATATTATGATTGGCAAAGCGATTGGCTCTTATATATATCTCCCCCACCACTCCAATCAGAGGTCTTTTGCCATCTTTTTCTGTCTTCACTCTGGTAAAAGATTTTTGTATATTCTCGATAATCACTTTCAGGGAATCATGTCTCTCGATTGCCTTACAGGTAGATTCAAGACAATCCTGATATACCTTTTCTGTTTCCCCTGAATTCAGCTCGTAAGGTCTGGCCTTCCATAGGAGCTTATTCAGGAGGTCAACCAGTACAATCCCCCGCCAGGCAATTCGCCTGAACTCAGCATTTAAATTTAAAACCTGGCTATAGGAATCACGGGAATCGGGTGAATAGATCGGAACCTCTTTATAACCCAGCTCATCCAGAATCATCCTCTGTAAATTCTGATACTGCCCGAACCTGCATGGTCCCTCTGCTTTAGGCATAAAAATGGCGGAATTATCCCGGTCAAAATCCGGCCTTTGAACTAACTTGATTATATCCCCGGTGGTTAATATACAGGGATAACATTCTTTCCCCGTGGTATATTTTCTTCCTAAGATCAGGGTTTTCTCATCCGATTCTGGCATAACCTCGGCTTTAGCGCCACAGGCAATGAATGCGCTCTTCAAGACGAAAGAGTGCTCGATCATATTGGGTATATAAAGAACTCTTTTGTGACCATCCTTGCAATAATGCGGCATCTGGATCTGAATATCTCTTTTTTCTTCCTGGTAGCTCTCCAGACTATCCAGAAAAGCCTCACAGCGTGTAATTATACCGGCATCGGCTGAGTGTTCGTCCAATTCAAGTTGCAAAAATGGCTTGCCCTGCAGGTCGTGTTTGAAGAACTGAAGGATAAAAGAGTCAGGCCCACACCCGAAGTTTGTTACGTATATCGGAAATAGCCCTGGAGAATTTTTGATGAATTCAGATACAGCCAGAATCCTCTGGCCATATTTCCAGTACATATTCGAGATAGATGAACTCGAGGGCGAAGGTTTTGCGGGGATAAAATCCAGAGGAACAGCTAAACATCCAAATTCTCTCAATTTCTTCGACAGTTCCAGGCTTAGTAACGGGTCGCAAGTATTATAAGGTCTCCCCACCACTACTATTGCTTTTTTTATACTTGAGTTTTCAAGAATTTCCTTACCCCTCTTGAGGATTCTTCTATAGAATTCCTGCTGACAGCTCTCTGCTTTTTTCAATGCCTTTTTCAGCTTGATCTTGCTAATCCTCATACCTTTGCAAAGCTCGGCAAGTTCTTTTAGTAACGCGCCTTTACTTCTTCGAAAATGAACAGGACTGGATAGAAATTTTAT
>JAOUFL010000293.1 GCA_029858245.1 Candidatus Zixiibacteriota bacterium | reverse complement strand
CATCAAATCGAGAATGGTGTGGGAATGGTCAGAAAATTCCTGGATGATTTCAAAAATAAAGCAGGACTGTTACCTTCAAGTCTTGAGAACAAACAGAGTGTTACCCTGGTCAGCGGAGAGCTGGCAAGCGGGTTTATTGTGACACAAATCCTTGACAGGCTGAATAAGATAAAGAATCTGCAAGTCGATTTAGTTACGGTGAAAAATGATTTCCTCGGCGAGAGTGTAACAGTCAGCGGACTTTTGAGCGGCAGTGACATTATGAGGGCTTTGAAAAATAAAAAAACAGGAAAATTCATAATCCTTCCTCATAACTGTCTGAATGCGGACGGATTTTTCCTGGATGGCTTAAGGTTGAACGACCTGGGGAAAAAATCAGGGGTAAAAATCATACAGGGTTCTTATGATCTGGTTGATACTCTGTTGAGCATATTGCCGGAGAAAAAATAGAGAGTAAGTCTTAAGGTTTAAATGTTTTTCTGTAGTTGCTCGATTTATCGAGTTACTTTCGTAGTGCGACCCTTTAGGGTCGCTCAAGCGAGGGTAAAGCCCCACACTACGAAAAGATAACGAACTTACAGTAAAACCCAATGAATTGTGAAACTATAATTAAAAGCAGTTTAAGTGTTAAAAGGTTTAAAGAGGAACCTCACCCCCGCCTCTGGCGGGATTTTCAACCTATCCCTCTCCTTAAAAGGAGAGGGGACGAAATCTAAAGGTGTTTAATTGGGCAAATACGTACACTCAAAACCAAAGAAAATATGCCTTTACCAATTGTTGCCATAATCGGCAGCCCGAATGTAGGGAAATCCACTCTTTTTAATCGGTTACTGAAGAAAAGAGTTGCAGTGGTTGATGACCGTCCAGGTGTTACCAGAGACAGGAATTATGCACCCTGCACCTGGAATGGTAAAAATTTTTACCTGGTCGATACCGGGGGATTAATACCCTCGACCAGAAACGAGCTTGAGATTCAGGTTAAGGTCCAGTCGGAAAGTGCCATAGCCGAAGCAGACCTTATATTGTTTTTGATTGATAACAAAATAGGACCCCAGGAAATAGACCTGGAAATTGCCAGGAGGCTCAGGAAAGCAAACAAAAAAGTCCTGCTGGTTGCCAATAAAGTTGACAATCAAAAGGAAGAGCAGGAAATATATACTCTGTCGCGCTTAGGGTTGGGCGAGCCCTATCCCGTATCTGCAGTCAATGGAAGAAATGCCACAGAGCTTCTGGAGGAGATATCCAGAAATATCCCGGAAGTTATGCCCGAAGAGGAAAAGGGTATAAAAGTAGCAGTGATAGGCAGAGCCAACGTGGGTAAATCGACCTATGTGAACGCTCTTTTAGGGGAGGAGAAATTAGTTGTTAGCCAGACTCCCGGAACAACCAGAGATGCCATAGATACAAAGATTAAAATAAAAGGAGATGATTTCATCCTTATCGATACTGCAGGTTTAAGAAAAAGGGTGAAAATAAAGGATCAGCTCGAATATTACACTTCCCTGAGAACCATACGCTCCATCCAGAGAGCAGATGTCTGTCTCCTTCTTACCGAAGCTCCATTCGGGATGGTAACTCAGGATTTGAAGATCGCAGGCGAGGTTATGGATATGTGGAAAGGGCTGGTGATCGGGGTAAACAAATGGGATATGATACAAAAGGAAAGCAAATCCGCTGATTATTATACCAGGTGGATAAAGTCTTATGCACCTTTTCTGGAGTTCGTCCCCATTATTTTTATCTCGTCTAAGAGCGGTCAGAGAGTGGAAAAAACAATCGAGCTGGTAAAGGACGTTTACAATGAGAGGGGAAAAAGAATACCTACCAACGAACTTAACAGTGTAATGGAAGAAGAGATAAGAAGACAGCCTCCCTCTGCCGTTAAAGGTAAATATATAAAGATATATTATTGCACCCAAACCGGCATAGAGCCTCCGTCTTTTGTTTTCTTCAGCAATTATCCGGATTTGATAAAGAAACCTTATTTGAAATATTTGCACAACAAAATCAGGGAGCACTTTGGATTTACGGGCTGTCCCATAAGGATAAAGGTGAATAAGAGAGAATAAGCATATGTAGCGGAACCTTCGGGTTTCAAA